>JADFIX010000819.1 GCA_022566435.1 Planctomycetota bacterium | reverse complement strand
CCGCAGCCACAGTCGCCCGGGTCAACCTTGTTCGGGTCATCGGGGCAGTTGTCACCGCAGACCCCATCCAATCCGTCCTGGTCCGGATCGCCCTGGCAGACGGCCTCGAACGCCAGCGGTGCGCCGTTCTGGTTCAAGCAGGGTTGCACGGTCATCGCCCCACAAGTGCCCGAAGGCAGGCAGCACGCCGTCTCTTCGAATACGCACCACGACCATCCGAAATCGTTCTCATCGTATAAGATCAACGTGACATCGCCCGCCTCATCAACGTCAATCACCCAGGTTCTTTCACAGTCACAACCGTCGAAACAGTCATGAAAGCCATCTACGATTGTATACCGACGAACCCCACCGAGCAGCGTGATCGTAATCTCGTCGTCCGTACCTATCGCAAGGTTCGGCTCCGCGTATAGCACTCCTGGCAACGCCGTGTATTCAGCTGAAAGCACTGGTGCATTGAGATTGTCGCAGAACGTGAGTAGATGCGTGTCTGTCCCACCGAGCAAGCTGTCTTCCACCACCTGATAATAGGTGTTCATATCTTCATAACTCGGCAACGACCCGGAGGACGACAGCCGAACGATGAGTTGGTCCGGGGCGTAGCCCGGGTCGTCCACCACGGCATCAAGCATTGGAAAGGCCTCACGGATCAGACTCAAATCGGATCGGATGCGGTCGTATTCGTCATCTGGCGCGCGAAGCTCCCAAGAGACCTGCATGGCCAGTCGCTCGGCCTCGCTGTCAAGGCGGTGCGGACCGAAGTCGAAGTATTCGGGGCCGGTTTGACAAAGCGACCAGTTTTCACACTCGTCGGGAATACCGTCTTCATCTATATCCTGGGATATTCCCTCCAGGATGTCGCAACTATCCGGCGTCCCACTGAAGTTGCAATCGGGATCACAATCGTCGGGCACGCCGTCGCCGGTGCAGTCCTGACTCGTGCCTACCGCGATATCACATGCGTCGGGCACGGCATTCCCGTTGCAATCTCGGCTGGTTCCGGTGGCGATATCGCAACTATCCGCGACGCCGTTTTCATTGCAATCGGGCTCGCACTCGTCAGGCACATGGTTGCCGGTACAGTCCTGGCTGGTGCCGTCGTCGATGTCGCAACTATCCGCGGCGCCATTCGTATTGCAATCGGGCTCGCATTCATCGGGAACAAAGTTGCCGGTGCAGTCCTGGCTGGTACCCTCGCTGATGTCGCAGCTGTCCGCGACACCGTTTGCATTGCAATCGGGCTCGCATTCGTCCGGGATACCGTTCGCGTTGCAGTCGTCGCTGGTCTCATTGGCGATGTCGTCCTCATCGGGAATCCCGTTGCCGTTGCAGTCACCCTCGCAAGAGTCATTGATGCCGTTGGAATTGGTATCAGGCTCACCGAAGATCCGATACACGTAAGCCGCACCGGTCCCAGTTCCGCCGACGTCGCTGCTCGGTGCGCCTACGATGGCATAATCCTCATCAAAGCTAACGGACGCGCCGAATCCGCCCGAAACGTCCGACGCGGTCAGTTTGCCCATCTCGATCCAATTTGTCCCATTTCGCTGAAAGAGGTACGCTGATCCGCCCACATCGTCCCCGGAAGCTCCCACCAGCGCCACGTTACCACGGAGGACAACGGAACTACCGAAGAAATCACCTTGGGCCGCATCGCCGGCGGTGAGTTTCGCCTCCTCGGTCCAGTCCGCGCCGTCCCATCGAAACACATACGCGGAGCCGGAGTTGCAGTTCGGGTCCTCGGGACATGCGTCATCGTTTTGGCTCGATCCGACGATGAGGTCCTCGCCGCTGATTGAAATGGAAAAACCAAATCTGTTTTCGAACTCTGCGTCCGAGGCGACTAGCTTTGCCTCTTGGACCCACGCCGCCCCGTCGTAGCGGAACACGTAGGCCGAGCCGGAGTTACAGAGAATATCCGTCGGACAGGCGTCGTCGTCTAACCAAGCGCCAACCACGATGCGGTCGCCGTCGATCGCGACCGAGATCCCGAACGCATCCCGAGAGCTCGTGTCGGAGCCAAGAAGCTTGGCCTCCTCGACCCATGCGACCCCGTTGTACCGGTAGACATATGCGGCGCCACAGACAATGGACCCGTCCTCGCACCTTTTTCCCGACGCACCGACGACGGTTAGGTTCCCACTTACGCCAGGGGTTCCGTAGTAATCCCGTACCTCGCCGTCCGAAGCGGTTAGTTTCGCTTCCAGGGTCCAGCTCGTGTCCGAACGTCGAAAAACATAGGCCGCACCCGCATTGCTCGCGACGTCGTTGTCGAAGCGCGCCCCTAAAACTGCTACATCACCGGCGAAGCCGAGCGGGTGGCTCAGCAGGTGCCCGGGAATTGCGTCCGGCGCGGTTAACTTGGCCTCCTCGACCCAGGCGGTGCCTTCACGCCGGTAGACATACGCGGCGCCGGTGCCACAATCCGGGTCCTCCACACACCCGTCGTCGTCCCAAGGAACCGCAACGATTGCCCGCTCGCCGCTCATGGAGACCCCCCAGCCAAACCGGTCCTCCACTGCGGGATTCGGGGCCGCGAGCTTCGCTTGTTCGCATTGAGCATAGGTCGGCCGGGCGCCCGCCAGGAGCGTTCCGCCCACCAGCGCGAGCAGGGCTGTGTTTTTGTTAAGGGCCTCCATGATAAACCCCCTCTCGAAAATGCTTGCCTCGGCGAAACATGGACATCAGGTGGCCTCCTGATGAGTAGGGAACGGAAAAGGAAGTATTCTCTCTTG
>JADFIX010000818.1 GCA_022566435.1 Planctomycetota bacterium | reverse complement strand
CGCCAGCCGTTGAAATCATTTCGAGTCTGTAGACAATAGGTGATGGTTGGACGCCACGGTGGCGACCCATCTTGTTTGTTAATCGGCTGGTAGTGTGTTTCATGACGAGATCCGGTTCGGTGGGAATGATCGTGATGCTTGCGGCGCTCGCGGGCGGAGCAGGCGCCTGGAGTATTGGGTGCAAACCCGCTGACTCATCGTCATCGTCGGACGAAACCGCGGCCTCTGTGGCGGAGAAACCCAAGGATCTCTCCCGTAGCGGTTCGGACCGCGGTTCCGCCCCGGCGACCTCCTCGCCGGTGCCCTCGAAAACGGAAGAACCGGCCAAGTCGGAGCCCGCCGAGGACGATCGGGAGACCAAGTCCGACAGCCCACCGGGCGGTGGAAAAGAAGACTCGGGTGGGGGCGGCGCGGTCAGCGTCCGGAATGCCAAGACAGGTCAAACGGCTAGCGGTGTCACGATAACACGGTTCGATCCTACCAAAAAACCGAAGCTGAAGCCCAACCCCATTCCGACACCCGAGCCGAATCCAAGTTCGATCGAGGGGCTGAAAGCCGTGACGACGGAGTCCGGATTGAAGTACTGGGATATCAAGGTTGGCGAGGGCGATGTGCCGCAAGAAGAGGCCATGGTGATCATTGACTATCGATGTTGGCTTGCCGACGGCACGATGGCCGACAGCGCTTGGCATCAGCGGTGGTATCCCACCTACCGCAAGAACGGCATAATCCCCGGCTTGGCCGAAGCGATTTGGAGCACGCGTCAGGGTGGTATTCGTCAGGCCGACATTCCTTCAACACTCGGCTTTGGCGAAGCGGGTTATCCGCGTAAAGGCGATGGTCCGAAGATGATCCCCCCAAACGCCGATCTGAAATTCGAATTCACTCTGCAGAAGGTCATTCAGCCGCCGAAACAGACTTCGGTGGACGGGCTGGAATTGAAGACGACCGCCTCAGGCGTGAAGTATTGGGATATCAAGATTGGAGAGGGAGACACCGTAACGACTGGCAGCGATATCAAAGCGCGATTCACGAGTTGGTCTGCGGACGGAAAGATGTACACGACAACGGAATTTGCCAAGAAGCCACAGGATTTCCAGCTTTGGAGTAGCAATGTGATGGGTGGCTTGCGGCATGGCGTCCCCGGCATGCGCGCCGGCGGCAAACGCCGCATCGAGATCCCACCGGAATTGGCCACCGGTGTGTTTCCGGACGCTTCCGCGACCATTTTCGAATTGGAAGTGATGGAAACGGCGATTCATCCCTCTTTGCCGACTCAATCCAGCGTTCTCGGCTTGCCCCAGAAGACGACCGCGTCGGGCCTGACTTACTGGGATATCCAAGTGGGCACGGGCGCGACGCCCGCGCCGAAGTCCACAGTGACGATTTACTACACGATCTGGCTGGAAGACGGCAGCATCAACGTCACATCGGAAATGTCCGGCGGCCCGGTGCGATTACCGCTGTTCAATCTCTTCGACGGCTTTCGGGAGACGATCAGCACGATGAAAGTCGGGGGCATCCGCCAGGCGAAGATACCGCCGAAACTCGCCTACGGTGAAAAGGGGCAGCCGCCGTCAATGCCCGGGAATGCGACGCTGATTCTGGAGCTTCAACTGTTAGATGCCGAGTGAGTTTCAAATGGCCGATGATGTGGCACACTCTTGCAATGATTCCGGGATGTGACGGGATACTTGAAACCCTGTGCAGAATAGATGTTGGAACCTAATTGCTAAAGAGATATCGATCGCAGCGAAAGGAGTGTCTTGAATGAATCGTTTGATGACGGTGATGACAATACTGGCGGTAGGGGGGCAGGCATGGGCCGGCGAGTCCGACGCCCCGCCCTTGAATCCGCGTGTCCGAATGCAAACCTCGCTCGGCGACATCGTGCTGGAGCTGGATGCCGAAAAGGCGCCCATTACGGTTCAGAACTTCGTGCAGTACACCGAGGACGGTTACTACGACGGTACGATCTTTCATCGCGTGATGAAGATCTTCATGATCCAGGGCGGCGGCTTCGATGAGCAACTGAACAAGAAAAACGACGGACTGAGACCCGGCATCGCGAACGAGTGGCAAAACGGTTTGAAAAACCGGCGAGGCACGATTTCCATGGCCCGTAGTGGCGGTCAACCGGATTCGGCGACTTCGCAGTTCTTTATCAACGTCGTCGACAATGGTTCCCTCGACGTTGCCCGCGACGGCGCGGCCTATGCGGTCTTTGGTAAGGTCGTCGAGGGCCTGGACACCATGGACAAGATTCGCGATACCGAAGTGGAGACAAACCCAAACTATAGTGGCGGACGAAAAAAGGTCGTTCCTGTCACGCCGGTGGTCATTAAATCTGTCAAGGTTGTGAATTCTTTCGATCGCGACAAGCTCAAAGCCTCGGCGGCGACGGCAAGCGAAAAATACGAGCAGAAAGCAGCGACGGACCGCGCGGAAAAGGAGAAAAAAAGGTTGGAGAAGCAAAAAGTGGCAGAACAGAGCAAGACCGACGAGAAGGTGGCCGCGGCCGAAGCCATCAAGAAGGCGGAGGCCGAAACCGGTACAAAAGCCGTGACTTCCGACACCGGTCTCGTCTTTGTAGACCTGAAGGTCGGTGAGGGCGCGACACCCAAACCGACCGCCAGGGTGGAAGTGCATTACACCGGTTGGCTGCTCGACGGCACAAAGTTCGATAGCTCGGTCGATCGCGGCAAACCGTTTACATTCAGCTTGACCGGCGGAGTC
>JADFIX010000817.1:2013-2742 GCA_022566435.1 Planctomycetota bacterium | reverse complement strand
AGACCACACGCGAATGCCTGCACACAACTTGCTCAAGTGCTCTTACTCCCAATTGACCTGTCGAAAATAGTCCTGCCCAAAAATGCCTTTCTCCCCAATCGTCCTGCCTAAAAAATCGTCCTGCAAAAAACGGCCAAGCGATCACTCCGTCGCTCCCTGCATCCAGAAACAACGTACCTCCCGTTCAAGGTGCTCCTCGAGCCGATCAGGATATCGCCGAGCGCGAGGCGTTCGATGCGAGGCGGAAAGCCGCAAATCCGTTCGATCGCCTCGGCCAGGTCGGCGTAATACTCGACGATCGGCAACGGCACGAATTTTCCGTCGACTTTGTTTTTGACCGGCAATCGTTCGGTGAGAAGCATACCGCGCCCGTCACGATTGTAGCCGATCCGTCGTTTGGCCCGCGCCAGGAACGCCAGCATCGCAGAGCGTGCGGAGTTGGGCAGCAAGACAGCCCAGTCGATTCTCCGTGCCCGAAGCAGCCGGGTAAACGCGCGGTATTCTCGTTGCCATGGCTTGCGCCGATCCTTCGGTGGCCATTCGACCACCTCATCCATCCAGTCCCCGCCCTCGATCAAATCGCGGAGGTTTGGCTCCGCCAGAAACGTGATCCGCGCCTCGGGAAAACGATTTCGGATCGCCCTCAGCGCCGGCGTCGCCATCACGAAATCGCCGACCCAGGTGGGCAGGACGATCAGGATCGCTCGCGGGTCCGGCTGCGTATTGTCG
>JADFIX010000817.1:0-2003 GCA_022566435.1 Planctomycetota bacterium | reverse complement strand
TGGATGCGATGCACGCTGAGATTCTACCGCTGCAAGAGACCGCCTACAAATCCGCGCCGGAAGCCAGACGCTACCAGACCCCGAGAAGACGTCCTAGCCGCAGGAGTAGCGTTCCGACAAAGGAGTATTCGTAGATGAGCGCGCAAATAGCGAGTGTGCCGAGGATGGCCATCGCCTGCGACGTGATCGCAACGGCGGTCGCGTGAGGCATTCGGAGGTAGTGTACGTACGCGCAGCGGATTGACCATGTCACATGCGTCAAGACGATCAGTGCGAGGAAGAGATCGATGCCGTAATACGTTGAAACAATTCCCTGGGCTTCGAGTAGGGTGGGCAGGTAGCCGATGACCGCCGCGCCCGGAAGCATAAGCGGCACGCCGTAGGCGCCAACCCGAATGAGGTGAGACGCCCGAATCTTGCACAAGCGCATGGACTGCTGGAAAACCAGAAGGGCGACGGGGCTGAGGATCAGCCAAACTGTCGTAGATACCAGCACCGTGTATAACACACGCTCCCGCATGGCGGTGAGGATGGCGCTTGGCAAGTCCATTAATAACAGGCCTCGGGTACCGCCGCCCCAGCTCCATGACCGAGCCGACCACAGCCAGGCCTCAACGCTCATGCAGACCGCGAGCGTCACGGCGAATATGAACAGCGTGATGGCCGCCATGACAACCAGCGGCCGAACCTGCGGCGGATCGTGGATGTCCAGCTTGGACCAGAAGCGTTTCGGGCGTAGGGCCATGAACCACGTCCGAATCAGCGATCGGACAGGCCTTTCCCGCCATCGATACTCGAACAGCGGCTTCTGTCGCCGGCGATACGCGTCGAGTGCCTCGGTCCACGTGAACCAAGTGCCGCACTCGGGGCAGCGTGTCTCGGACAAGCCCATCAGGTGATAATCGCATTTCTCGCAGGTCAGGTGGTCGATGGGCACGGCCACCGACCAGTCGAATTCGAGCTTGCACGCCGGGCAGACAGGGGCAGTCTGACCGCGTAAATCATGCCCGCAACGTGCGCACGGCACGTCGAAGGGGACGAGGTCCCAGTTCGGCCCCGTGAGATCTGTGAAACGCAGCTTGGAATCAGTTACGGTCATTTGTGCTAAACTGCCGGTAGTGGCGCGGTTCGGGCTTCGTATTGTCGTGAATGCGATGCACGAGGGGATTCTATCGTTACGGGTGAGCGCCCACAAATCCGCGGCCGTTTGCAGGCATTACCAAGTCCCGACAAGGCGTCCCAGCCGCAGGAGCAGCGATCCGACCAGGGCGGAATCGAAGATGAATGAACATAGACCGAGCGTGCCGAGCACCGCCATCGCTTGCGACGTGATCGCAACGGCGGCCGCGTGCGGCATACGGAGGTAGTGAACGTACGCGCACCGGATTGACCATATCACAAACGCCAAAACGAACGCTGCGAGGAAGAGACTGATGTCGAGAAACCTTGAAAAAAGGCGCTGAGTCTGGAGAAGTGGGGGCAGTAGACCAGTTACCGCAATTCCGGGCAGTATAAGCAGCGCGCTGTAGACGCCGACCCGAATCAGGTGCGACGCCCGAATCTTGCACAAGCGCATGGACTGTTGGAAAACAAGAAGAGCGACCGGGCTGAGGATCATCCAAACGGTTGCTGATACCAGCGTCGTATAGAAGTCACGCTTTCCGAACGCGGTGATGATGGCGCTTGGCAACTCCGCTAATGACGGGCCTGCGCCGACACCTGCCCGCATCCATGCCGGAGCCGACCACAGCCAGAACTCGATGCCGATGCACACCGAGAGCGTCACGGCGAAGATGAACAAGGTGATGGTCGCCATGACGACCAGCGGTCGGACCTGCGGCGGGTCATGAATGTCCAACCTGGACCAGAAGCGTTTCGGGCGCAGGGCCATGATCCACGTGCGAATCAGCGATCGAACCGGGCTTTCCCGCCATCGATATTCGAATAGCGGCTTTTGTCGCCGTCGATAGGCGTCCAGTGCCTCGGTCCACGTGAACCATGTG
>JADFIX010000816.1 GCA_022566435.1 Planctomycetota bacterium | reverse complement strand
AGGCTTAATACTCACTGCACCAAACTGTTTTGCCGCGCTCTTGTTCCAAAACCTCCCACAGACTCCTTTCATTTTGACTTCCATGGTTGGTCGCTTGTACTACTTTTTGATTGTTCTTGGCGTCTTAAGCGCCGCGCAGTCGGTCACCGCGGATGATCTGCCACGCGAGAAGCTGCGGTTCTTCGAATCCAAAGTGCGTCCACTGCTGATCGAACGGTGCATCAAATGTCATGGGGAAAAGAAGCAAGAGGGCAAGTTGCGGCTTGACTTGCGCGTCACGGCCCTTAAGGGCGGCGAATCGGGATCGGCAATCCATCCAGGAGATCCAAGCAAGAGTCTATTGATCGAGGCAGTCAACTACGAGTCGCTCGAGATGCCGCCAACGGGCAAGCTTAGCGACTCGGAAATCGCGGTGTTGACGACCTGGGTCAAAATCGGTGCGCCGTGGCCAGAATCCTACGCTGAACTCGTTCAGCCGCGCAACAAAAAAATCACTGATGAAGATCGCGCGTTCTGGGCGTTTCAACCCGTTGGCGAAGTCAGCGTTCCAAGTATCGAATCGTCGTGGTGCCGTAACCCGATCGATCGCTTCGTTCTGCGCCGGCTGCAAAAAGAGGGACTTGCGCCGGCTGCGCCCGCCGACCGGATAGCGTTGCTTCGTCGAGTTTACTTCGACCTGATTGGTTTGCCGCCAAATCCGCAAGAAGTCGAACGGTTCCTTAACGACAAGTCACCCAATGCGTACGAACGGCTTGTAGACGAACTCTTGAAGAGCCCACAGTATGGAGAGCGTTGGGCGCGACATTGGCTGGATTTGGTTCGATACGCCGAATCAGACGGCTATAAACAGGATGCCTATCGGCCTGATGCTTGGCGCTATCGCGACTATGTCATTCGTTCGTTCAACAAGGACAAACCGTACGACCAGTTTGTCATGGAGCAACTGGCCGGAGACGAGATTGCTCCGGGGGATCCCGAGGCGATCATTGCGACAGGTTACCTGCGACACTGGATTTACGAGTACAACCAGCGCGACGTGCGGACTCAGTGGGACGGAATCCTCAACGATGTGACCGACGTCACGGGCGACGTGTTTCTTGGCATGGGAATGGGATGTGCCCGATGCCACGATCACAAATTCGATCCGATCCTGCAAAAGGACTACTACCGCCTGCGTGCTTTCTTTGCCCCGATGCTGCCGCGCGAGGACCTGCCGCTGGGAAGTCGAGAGCAACTTGCCGAATACCATGCGAAGAAGGCTGAATGGGAGAAACAGACGACCGAAATCCGCCACGAGATTGACGAAATCGAGCGTCCGCACCGCGAGCGCGTGGCGCGTCCGGCGATCGACAAATTCCCTCCGGATATCCGACCGATGGTGCGCAAGCCGGCGTCAGAGCGAACGCCGCTGGAGCAGCAGCTTGCCGAACTGGTCTACCGGCAAGTCCGGGAGGAGTACAAGAAGCTTAACGTTGGCAGCAAATTGAAGGGCGACGAGAAAAAGCGTTATGAGTCATTAAAAAAACAGTTGGCCGAATTTGATCGGCTCAAGCCCGCGGCACTTCCACCGGCGGTCACCGTGACCGACGTAGGCCCGATCGCGCCAGTGACGTTCATTCCCGGTAGCCGCGATCGCCAAGACATCAAACCGGGGTATTTGACGGTGCTCGATCCGAGCGACGCGAAGATTCAATCGCCCCCGATGGCAAGTCAATCGACGGGCCGCCGTACCGCCTTGGCGCGTTGGATCACCAGTCGTGACAATCCCCTTTCCACACGCGTGATCGTCAATCGCATTTGGCAATATCACTTTGGCCGCGGGCTGGTGGCGACATCCAGTGATTTTGGCCGGCTGGGCGAGCCGCCCTCCCACCCGGAATTGCTCGATTGGCTGACGACCTATTTCCTCGATGACGATTGGAGATTCAAACGACTGCATCGGTTGATCATGACGTCCGCCGCGTATCGGCAATCCGCGCTACGCGAGATGCCGCAGGTCGCGCGCCTGAAAGATCCTACCAACCGTTTGCTTTGGAAATTCAACTCGCGCCGCTTGGACGCCGAACAACGACGAATGTTCGAATACATTATCGCAAGAATGCACGAACGCGAGGACCTGCTGCGGGACCTGACGGAGGAGTCGAAATAAGATGCGTACGACACTCACAAGCTGGCTTGGAATTCCATTGATGGGATGCGCGACGGGAGTGCTTCGGGCGGAGGGTCCGCTACCGGCCCACCCGAAGGACATCAAGTATCCAGCGCTGCACTACAAGCTACCGCCGGCGTCGGAGCTTCGCGAGGTTCTGTCCAACGGGACCGTCGTATACATCGCCGAGGATCGCATGCTTCCTACGTTCGATCTGGAGGTGACGATCCGGATGGGGGCCGCCGTGGAACCGTCCGCCAAGGCCGGGTTGGCATCGCTAACCGGAGACCAGATGCGCGACGGCGGCACAAAAAGCCTGACACCGGAGGAGCTGGACGAACGCGTAGAGTTTCTCGCCGCCCACCTCTCTTGCACCATCGGTGATACGCGGGGAGAGGCATCTCTATCTTGTCTGTCGAAGGATGTCGACGAGGGACTCGAGCTCTTGATCGAGATGCTCAAGTATCCAAGGTTTGACGAAGAGCGGCTGCGGCTCGCCAAGGAGGAGCGGCTGCAAAACATCAAACGGCGGAATGATTCAACCGCTTCCGTCGTACGGATCGAGTGGGGCTTCTTGATGGACGGGCAGAACCATTT
>JADFIX010000815.1 GCA_022566435.1 Planctomycetota bacterium | reverse complement strand
TTACCGATTACACCCGGAATGTCGTTGTTTTATTAGAGGGTACAGACCCGGTTCTCAAAGAAGAATATGTCATTTTCGGCGCTCACTACGATCATACAGGCGTCAGGGCTAATGGAGAAATAAACAACGGTGCGGACGATGATGGCTCCGGTACCGTGGCTCTCTTGGAGATTGCACAAGCGATGTCGATTGAAAGACCAAAACGGTCTGTGGTTATAGTCTGGCATACCGGCGAGGAAAAAGGTCTCCGGGGTGCACGCTATTTCACAGAGAATCCTCCAATACCTCTCGAGAATATTAGCGTGCAGATCAATATGGATATGGTCGGGCGAAATCCGGATCGCCCCGTCGAGGGTTTACGAGCGGGGCATTGTAGTAGTAGGTGTGAATGTGCCGGCGATCCGGACCGGTCAACTCTGTACCAAGCTTGCCCAGGTCGACGCTCACGGGAAGCTTGGCTCCCTTGAGGGCGTGGTAGAAGTTGCTGCCGTCAATGAAGGTGCAGACCCGATACATGGACGGCGACCATAAAGAAACTGGCGGTTGCGTGCAACCGCCAGGGGCTAATATCTGGACGTTGCAATGCAACGCCAGGTGCTGATCTGTCAAAGGGATTATACAACATTTCGGGTCCGCTGGGCAAGAAGTTCGGTTTTTCTTGTCGTTAGGGCTTTGCAGCGGGGCTGTAGGCGGCCTGAATCTCAAGAGCGGCACTGGCCATCTTGGCCCGCCAACTGGACGATACGGGTAACGGGACGCACCAGTTTTCGAGAAAGCGTGTATTTCAATGGCACGGTTGCACAAGAGGGATGTTCGATCTTGTTCGCTGCTAGCGTAAAGAGAATGTGGCGCCGCGTGACGGCTCCGGTGATTCGATGCACGTAGCCTATATTCATCAGCATTTCTCGACGAAGCGCGGTGCGACAGGCACGCGATCCTATGAGATGAGTCGGCATCTGATCGAGGCCGGTCATCGGGTCACGATGATCTGTGGTGCCTACGCGGCGGGGGACTCCGGCGACGAGGGCGGCGGGCGGATTTCGGAACAGGACGTGGATGGTATTCATGTTCTCCGCGTGAACCAGCGGTACGGCAACGAGATGGGCTTTGCCAAGCGAGTGCTCGCCTTTGGGCGGTTTGCACGCACTGCGGGAAAGCTAGTGAACGGTCTCGATGCGGACCTCGTTTTCGCCACCTCCACGCCTTTGACCGTCGGGATTCCCGGTATGAAAGGGGCGCGGCGGCTCGGCGTGCCGTTCGTGTTCGAAGTTCGCGATCGCTGGCCCGAACTGCCGATCGCCCTCGGGGTGATCAAGAATCCCGCCCTGATCTGGTACCTCAAACGAATGGAAAAACGCATCTACCGCGCCGCCGAAAAAATCATCGCTTTGTCGCCAGGTCTGAAAGAAGGCGTGTGCAGTACGGGGTACCCGACCGATCGCGTCGTCATGGTACCCAACGGCTGCGATCTGAATCTGTTCCAGCCATCTGACGATCGGTTGGACGATGAACGATTCGGTGCGAAGGACGATTTCAAATTGGTCTTCACCGGGGCGCACGGACTGGCCAACGGACTCGATGCAGTGTTGGATGCGGCCTTGGAATTCAAGCGACGTGACGTGCGTGGCGTACGGTTTGTGTTCATCGGTCAGGGACGTGAGCGGGAGCGGCTTATCGAACGCAGCCGGAATGAAGGGACGGATTCGATCATTTCTTGGGTACGGTCCATTCCTAAGGAGGAACTGGCGACGGTGCTGCCGCGCATGGATGCCGGCATGATGATTCTCAAGAATGTGCCCGCGTTTTACTACGGCACTTCGCCGAACAAGTTCTTCGATTACATCGCCGGCGGCCTGCCGGTATTGAACAACTATCCCGGCTGGCTCGCCGGGATGATTGACAAACGTCGTTGTGGGGTCGTGGTCAGGCCCGACGATCCACGTGCGTTTGCGGACGCCGTCCTATGGATGCGAGACCATCCGGTCGAGCGGAAGGAGATGGGACGCCGGGGACGCGAACTGGCGGAATCAGATTTTTCTCGTGACCGATTGGCCTGTGAGTTTACGCGCACCTTGGAAGCGGCGAAGGATTCTTTCCGGGCATCGCGATAGGGGTTATACCGATGCGGGCGACATGGATTCCGCCTCGACCGAGTCTCCGCGCTGATCGAGCAGGATGCGATCGGATTCACGACTCGGCGGCGCCAGATTCACCTTCCATTTGTCGTGACCCCCGATGATTTCCCAGCATTGATAATCATCGATCAATTCGGAAAAAGAGGCGCCTGCTTTTTTTCCCGGGCTGAAGACGGTAATCAACCGTTGCGTGTGGGTGAAGGATGCGTCGAATTCAACGGTGGGGATCGCTTCGCACCGGCCATAGTAGGGTGATGCGAATCCTTGCACGGCGTTTTTTGTATCGCGGCCCCAAACGACCTCGAATCGTGTCGGCGGGATGGGATGCCCGGCCACGCCGATGGTCACTTCGTCTCTCGCGGTGGAGAGGGTGATAGATCGCGATTCCTCTTCGATCTCGAAAGGGACGTTCATTAGATGCCACCGCACAGTCGCAGTGTGGTTTTTGTGACCGAGCAGGTCGTCGACGATCAGCCAAACATCCTGCGGCAGGCTGATCACCGCGCGGCGGTGCAACACGGAGATCGGCCGGCGATCGTAGCTCTCATGTCGGCCCTCGAAGTAAATCGCGGAGGGGCCGCGCGGTTGGAAGTGTAGGCGCGTGGTTCGCAGC
>JADFIX010000814.1 GCA_022566435.1 Planctomycetota bacterium | reverse complement strand
TTTTCTTCCTTTTCCTTGGGCTTAAGCCCAAGGCTAAATGCTGTCGCCACTACGTGGCTTGAAATGTGCAACTTCAACGCTTGCGCTCACGTGGCGCACGCCGACGTAGGTTATCCGAGGAGAGAAAGGCCGGGTTGCCGCTGTTTCAAAAAGGACGTTTTGCGGTGCGCCTACGATCATTGGGTGGCCGACGAGTTCTGGAGACGGTATCTGACCGCGGAGAGCTCGTACACGAGCAAGCCTTCAGAGTGGGGCATGTGTGTCTGGTGCTCGAAACCCAGCCGCAACAGCAGCCCGATGGATCGGGCATTCAGTGGCTCGACGTCGGCGTACATGGACGCGAGGCTCATCCGACTAAAGCCAAATCGCAGAGCGGCGATCACCGCTTCCTTCATCAGGCCCTGCCCCCAGTGCTCCCTGCGGAGGTCGAAGCCAATCTCGGCTCGCGCTGTCGCAGTGTCCCAGCAGTGGAAGCCACAGGTGCCGATCAGCCGCTCCGGTCGTCGGCTGAACACGCCCCACCGCACGCCTGTGTCGTGCAGATGAAACGACACGATCTCGCGAGCAGATTTGAGATCGTTGCACGGCTCGATGTCCATGTGCTCGGTGACCAGCGGATCAGAGAACTGCTCCTGAACATCGAGCGCATCGTCCAATGCCAGCTCGCGGAGGTAGAGCCGCTCAGTCTCGAGTCTCGGGAACTCCACAGGAGTACTCCATATCTTGTGGGCGGCAGGATCCAAACCTGCGATGCGCGGATTATGCGCGATTCCATCGGGCCAAATTAAATGATGAGCGGCGCGGCGCTAGCCGCCGGTACGTCAGGTTAACGCCCGCCTCAGTGAAACCGGTGGCTAGCGCCATTCCGCTCACTCGGCGGAGCCTTGCTGGTTCGCACCAGCAGAGGTGGTTTACGGAAATAGATTATCGAGACGAGGCGACCGCCTTAAAGTTTTTCTTCATCCGCAGGAGCCTGAGATTCACCATGTCGGCCACGTAGATGTAGTTATCCGTCGCATCTACCGAATTGGGGAAGGCGAGTGGAATGCCCTTCGTGGGTACCAGGTCGCCCGGCAATCCGCCCGTCGAGTCGCGATTGCCGTAGGTGCCGAAGTGCAGGATCTCGTTGCCAGCGTTGTCCATCACTGTAACGCGCGGCGCGATGTTTGTGGGGTAGTAGATCCTTCCGTAGCGATCCACGCTGAATCTCGGACTGCGAGTGACACAGTTCGTTTCAAACGCGCCGTACAGCACGTCGTAGGTGTGGGATGGGCCGGTCGGTGCCGTGGGAAACAAGTTACCGCTTTCCAATGTGCCCGTCGGTGCGTACTTGTGAATTCGGCCTATCGCCGCCATGTGTCTGTCGCCTTCAAAACCGCGAAGAGGGGCCGTCGGTTTCTTGTCGATGTAGCCGACGTACAGATTGCCCGCAAGATCGAATCGCACGCCTCCGGCGTTGTGCGGCAGGTTCGCGATCTTCGTGGCTTTCCAAGGCACCGTTGATTGGCTGCCCGCGAACAATCGCAGACCATCCTGACCTCTGCCAACGACTGCGATATTACCGTTCGGGGCAACCGCCATGCCTTTGTCACTGTTTCCTTCGAAGCACCACTCATAAACGAACTGCGGCGTGACGCGGTTGGTTCCGGTGTTACCATAGTTTGCGGGTGGATACTCGTCCTGGTCCAAATGGAACCGTGCAACTTTACCAGCCGAGTTGGAAGAACTTCCGTCACGAAGCGTACGCGCGTAAATGTGTCGATTGCGCGAGTCGATCGCGATACTGGCGGTTTCCAGCGGAATCTTGACAAAGCGCGGCTGCTTCCAGTCCGCGATTTTCCACACGGCGTCGTGAGCGTCCTGCACATAAACGTCCTCGGTTTTTTGATCGACTTGCATGCGATCGAATCCCAGGCAGCGCTGCGCCCCCTCGACTCGATAGAAATCTTTCAGGAGTTTGAGGCCCTTCGCATCATCGCGGTAAATGCGAACGGGCATTTGCGTGTAAGCAACCCAGATGTTGCTGCCCTTTGCAGTGTCGCACACCACCACGTAGGAATGCGTCTGCTTTCGGGTGTGGCCGGTCTTTGAGACTTCAATGGCTTCGGCGGGCTGCGCATCGTTCCGCCAGTTGTTGAACTTGAGTAACTGCACCGCGCCGTGCCGGTGATAGTCGCCGTAGCGAGTCGTGACGTAGAGTGCGCCCGTCCTTTTGCTGAGTGCGATCGCATCAGGATGCTCGACCGGAATCTCGCGGATCGTCTTTCCGGACTCGTTCAGAATAATGATCCGTTTGTTGTGACGATCGCACACGAACACATTGCCGTCTTCGCTCACCGCGACACCATGAATGGCAGCGTAACCGTTCAAGCCGCCGTAGGCCGAGGTTCGCTCCTTCCTGGTTATGGGGATGTTCTGCTTGTCGAGCGTGAAGAAGACTTTGGCCGTGCGGGTTTTCACATCGACTTTCCAGACTTGACCATCCCTCCAGAATCCATCCATCTTGATCTTCCGTACCGATCCGTAGATGGTGGTGGCAGCATAAACGCCGCTCAGGTAGAACGACTTTCTGTCCGGCGCAAAACAGACGAACACCGGCCCCAGCACCGAATGAACGACATGGCTGTTCGGCTCAACCGGCCCAATGACGAATGGCGGATTCTTGACCAGTGGTCCCAGCACGTGGTCAGCGGGATCTTCGGCAATCGTACCGTCTGTGTTGATCGTCATCAGATCGAAGCCGCCAGCTTT
>JADFIX010000813.1 GCA_022566435.1 Planctomycetota bacterium | reverse complement strand
TTGCCGAAACTCAAGCAATTTGTTGCTTGCCGGTTTGCTGTATCAGACCGCAGGCTGGCATTACCTCCGCGGTTACAACGAGGTAGGCAACTTTCTGGTGGTTCCGGTTGCGCTGGCGCAGGCGGGCCTGAATCTGCTGGTCGCCGTGCTGGTCGCCGTGATTGGTCGCTTTGGTCGCTGGCGTCGTGCACGCGGTGGTCGCTGGGCGCTCGCCGGCCTGCTGCTTTCGGCTCTCATGGCAGCTTTGTCGCCCTTGTATGCCCGAAGCGTCGGGAAATTCGCGGCGCGCCAGTTGTGGCCGGCCGACTACGCTGACACGCTTGCAAATCCCAAGCGGACGGAGATACTCACCGCTATGGGAATGCCAGACTGGGGGGAACCCGTGACCCTGGAGTACGGCCGTGAAATCGCACACCGAATACCTGACCTTCAACCTTCCGGCCCGCATGGCGTTCGAGAACATCACTCCGAAAGTCGGCGAGATCGTGCGCGCTAGCGGCGTGCGCGAAGGTTTGGTGCTCGTCAACGCGATGCACATCACGGCCAGCGTGTTTATTAACGACGACGAAACGGGACTGCACGAAGACTACAAGAAGTGGCTCGAAGGGCTGGCGCCGTTTGACGCCTCGCCCAAGCGGTATGCCCATAACCGCACCGGCGAAGACAACGCCGATGCCCATATGAAACGGCAGGTCATGGGGCGCGAAGTCGTGGTGGCCATCACCGACGGCAAGCTCGACTTCGGCCCCTGGGAGCAGATTTTTTACGGCGAATTCGACGGCCGGCGCCCCAAGCGCGTGCTGGTCAAAGTGATCGGAGAGTGACCGATTCGGACGAGCGGCCGAACACTAGGCGCGAAGCGCCAGCGAGGGAGCGCAACCATTCCACGTGAATTAATGTTCAGCAGGCATCCACCTCAGCAACAATGACGCGCAAGATCATCGTTCGATCGGCAATCGTGCTGGCGATTCTGATCGGTTTGTTCGTGATTACTTTGGCAGCGAGAAGCGCGATGACAAAGCGGCCAACGAATCTGGGCCTGGTCGACGGGCGGTTGCGGCCTTGCCCGGATTCGCCGAACTGCGTTTGCACTCAGGACGCCGACGAGGAACACGGAATCGAGCCGTTGCGCTTCGAAGGGACGCCCGCCGAAGCGATGGAGAAGCTCAAAAGCGTCGTCAACCGGATGCCGCGGACGAACCTCGTCGCGGCCGGCGACAACTACCTGCACGTGGAGTTCACGAGTTTGTTCTTCCGCTTCGTCGACGACGTCGAGTTCGCCGTCGAGCCCGAGAGCAAGCGGATTCACTTTCGCTCCGCCTCGCGCACGGGTTATTCCGACCTGGGCGTCAACCGCCGCCGCATGGAGACGATCCGCGCCGCGTTCCATCAACCATGAGCCGCTACGAGGTAATCCCCTTGGTCAGCGCCATGAACGCCGCCTCGAGAGTCACTTCCTCCTCGCTGAATTTGGAGAGTTTGTGGCCGGCTTGGATGAGTATTGTGGGTAATTCGCTATAGTCTTCAGCGCCTTCTCGCAGCATCACGCGCAATTGGCCGTTGGTGGTTTCGATTTTGTCCACGAGGTCATGCTGTTCGAGCAGCTTGGCTGCGGCGTCGACGTCAGTCGTCACGGCCACGTTAAGCACCGTCTGTCGGCGAACAAGCTTCATCACTTCGGCAACTTCCGCATTGTGACTGATCACTCCGCGGTCGATGATGCCGACCTTGTTACAAATGTCAGCGAGTTCGGGAAGAATGTGGCTGGAAACGATAATCGTCTTTCCCAGTTCGCCCAGCCGTTTCATCAGGTTCCGCATTTCAATGCGTGCGCGCGGATCGAGCCCGCTGAGCGGCTCGTCCAGCAACAGCACCTGAGGGTCGTGCAGCAGCGTCCGAGCTAGTCCCAGCCGCTGCGTCTGTCCGCGGGAGAGCGTATTTGCATTGGCATCACGCTTGAAATCCAAATCGACGATCTCCAGCATCTCATCGCAGCGTTTCCGACGCGCCGGCCCGCGAATGCGATAAGCCGCCGCAAAAAACTCCAGGTATTCAATGACTTTCATGTCATCGTACACGCCGAAGAAGTCGGGCATGTAGCCGACTAGCCGACGGATCTCTTTCGGGTTCGTGTAAATCGAATGGTCGCACACGTACGCCTCGCCCCAAGTCGGCTGCAACAGCGTGGCAATGATCCGCATAGTCGTCGTTTTGCCAGCACCGTTGGGACCGATGAAGCCAAACAGATCTCCCTCGTCGAGATCTAGCTCAATCGATTTAATCGCGAAGTAGTCGCCGTACTTTTTCGTCAGGTCAAGCGTTCTAATCATCGGGCGTAGTTTCTATTACGACAGTGGGGTCATTTTTTTATCTTCACGGGAAAGACAATTCGGTAGAAAGTATACTGCCGATCTTTGTCATAGCTGGCGGTGAGTGGCGTCTTGCCGGATTCTAGCACACCCGATCGTTCGTTGGTGTAGCCGATGAGGACGGCTCGGCCAAGTTTGAGGTGGTCGCTAAGGTCAGAATATGCTTGGTAACGATTGGTAAGTTCTGTATAAGAATCTCCGCCTGCGGCTTCATGAAACATCATCATTTCCAGGATTCTTGGAATGTCGCGGTCCGTGCGGTCCCACCGAGTTTTCACGTCCTCGCTTTCCACAATGCGCTTCTGAGTGAGGTATCCTTCTAACGCTTTTACGACAAGATCATTCACTTGGATCGACTGACCTGCAGCCAGGTTTTCGTCTAGCCGGTA
>JADFIX010000812.1 GCA_022566435.1 Planctomycetota bacterium | reverse complement strand
TCTGCTTGCACCATTCGCGCGATCCAGGCTCAAGATCCCAGGGTGGATTTGTCATGAAGGCCCATTTCGTAGAGTGCTCCCAACAGGTCGTTTAGCGAATCGATGCTTCGGATGTATTTCAATTCCACAAGCGGAACACCGGCCTTTTTCTTGGCTTCGTTCCAAATCCTTTTAGCCACGGTGCCCCAATCAACAGCAGGAGTTTCGTGTTTACGGCTCTTCAGTTCACTTTTAACAAGGCCATCGGCAGCCATGTTGCAAGTATCTCTCAACTGTTGAACGGTCGCGTCAGCATCAGGTTTGGTCGGCTTTCCTTTCTTGCGAGCCGATTCGCCACTGCCACCCTTGAGAAATCGCAGCAACTCGGCGCGCGTCATTCGTCCATGTACCTGATACCGATCCATTACTTGCTCGATGAGTTCTAGCTCACCGACATCAAACCGCCCATCATGGATTGCGTCTCCAAACTCTGATCTGTAACAGCGTTCATACTCGAAATCCCGCTCGTCCTTGGGATCTCGTTTCGGCACATCAAAATGGTCAACTTCCTCGAGAAAACTGGCATCGAATTCGGGCGCATCAAGTCGAAAGAGGCTCATCACAGCCCGTGCCATGTCGTCCGCCGGAAGCACGAGGCGAAAAGTTGCAAAGTTATTCCACACCGTACCGCCACGCATCCATCGTTGAATGCACGCCGAGGTTGCGCGGATGGGAGATAGGTCGATAATCACCTTCGCACGCGGCCAATCCATTCCTGCTGCGCCCATTTGCTTCAGAACAAGAACGTCAACATCGCCCTTCTTAAAGCGATCAAAGATTGCGCTGCTGACGTCGCTGGTTAGTTTGGAGGTGGCGATTCCGACCTCCAGTAGCGGGTCGATTTTTCTGATGCGTGTCCTGATCTGTTTGAGATGTTGATTGCTGCGTTCTTCGTCGCTCCCATCGCCATTCACATCCATGCCGCCGTAGACAATCGCCCCTGGACGCTCATTAGGAAATCCAAGGTCTTTCAGGCGTTCGCGGAGCGCGTGCAAATCGTCGAGACCGATCTTTAAGAATTTGTCGATCACATCGTTCTGCCGTACGCGCTTGGCCAACTGACGGCGCTGTTCGCGCATCGGCAACTCGCTCAACAGAAATTCCTTTTGCCCTTCCTTTACGACGATCTCAACATAATCAACGTCAGGCTTGGCGATGGCGCGTACTGGCAATTCCGTCCACGCCCGAGTAGCGGTATATTCGTAGTCGGCGTGCGTTTCAAGACGTTTTTTGACTCCGATAAACTGGTGCAGCCTGATCCACTCGGGACCCTCAGGCGAAGCACTCGGGACGAGGCGCTCAATTTCCTTTTCTTCAATGACTGTTTCGTGGAATCCCGGGATCAGAAAGCCATCTTCGCGGATCGGTGTTCCGGTGAGCATGAGGATCCTCACGTTTTCACGCTTCAGCAGCTCCGCATGAAATGGACCCCAAGCCTTCTGGTCAGCGCTCGAGATGAATTGCGCTTCGTCGAAGACGATAAGAACAAACTTACGTGGAAACTTATCGGCCTTCGCCTTCAGCCACTCATCTATCTTCGGATTATGGCCATCCGCCCCGCTACCCGACGTTGCCAGGTGGATCGTGGATGACAGGAATTGTTCGCCGTTTATGTCAAATCGTGCCGTGAAATTTGTAATACGGGTCAGGAAGTTGTCGGGTAGACCAGGGTTATCCTCGTGCGTGAATGCTCTATCGAGCGTGACCAACCAATCTTTATCATCCTTGATCTGGTTAGCGAGTAAATCAGATGGGGTAAGGACCAGCACGGAGCACGCATTACGCTCCAGCGCGTGGAAACCGATCATGCGAATGACGTCGCTCTTGCCGTATCGGCATGGCATCAGGATGCTGAACATCTTCTCCTCACCCTCCAGCCACGCCCTTGCTGCGGTGATAGCTTCATTTACGCCAATTCTCAGGGGCATCGCGCGCCTTTCTCCCGATTGCAGCGACGGTGGACAGCCTGCATCTCGAAGTAATTCGTCCTGCCAGTGTCTCTGAATGGGACAACGTGATCGGCTTCCATGTCGAAGAAGTCGAGCGCGTGGCCACAGATAGCGCACGTCTTCTTGAACGCGAGCCAGAGCAGGTAGCGATCGTTTCGAGTGAGTCGGCGTTTCACTGCCGCCCAATGGGGAGCGGCCGGGGCACAGAAGCGCCTTATGCGTTGGCTCGGATCGAACCGGGGAGAAAGTTTCCGAATCCAGGCCGCTCAAACCAAAGAAAGGCGACCCCGGCCGATGCTGGATCATATCAAGTCCACACCAATCATTCAAAAACCGGCCAGCCGCCTCTCACCCTATCGAACATGTAGCCTGACGGCCGACCGGCCAGTTGAGGGGCCGAGAACGACTCGACCACTCGGGGAAAGAAAAGCGGCGGGCAGGTCCTGCCCCTGCTGTTGTCGCCCGTTCCATCGTTCGAGCGTCACCCGATGGTGGTTGTAGTGTGTCATCTCGCCACACCGCCGCCGCAAAGAAAGGCCGCTGCGACCGGACCTAACCAGTCTGCCGCAGCGACCATGGCGTGATCGGAGTCGAACCGTCGTGGAGCACTTCCCGTATGCCACTGGCCCGCCAACGCCAACAAAAGCGCCGGACGAGGTATCCCCCGCCCGGCTCACCGATCGCGCACGCGCTACCGACCCTCGGTGCGGGCCGTATAGCCCACCCGCCGTCCCCGACGGGCAGGCCCTTTGTAGAACCGGAAAAGCTGCGC
>JADFIX010000811.1 GCA_022566435.1 Planctomycetota bacterium | reverse complement strand
TCAAGCCCCAGGCCGAGCTTGCGATCCCAGTCGGCTTTTTCCCGGCGATCCTCGCACTCGTCGTACTCGCTTCCGAAACGCCCCTTGTTCCAGCGGTCCTCGATGTCGCGCAGCAGTTCGATGCCGAGCTTGTAAGGATTCAGCCGGCCGGGTTGCGTGCCCATGGTGCCGCTGTGGTGATCGGCGTAATCGATGACTTCCGAATCGTTCAGGGCCTTTCGAGTCATGATGGTGGAGTGCCAATAGCTGGCCCACCCTTCGTTCATGATCTTGGTCTGGGCCTGCGGGGCGAAATAGTAGGCTTCTTCGCGAACAATCGAGAGCACGTCGCGCTGCCACGGCTCCAAGGGAGCATGCTCGCACAGGACGAGCATCACGTCTTTCTCGGGCTCTTCGGGAAATTGTTTGGGCTTTTCGAACTCGGCCTTGATGCGCTCCTGTTCCTGCTTCAGGACTTCGGGCGGGTTGATGTAGCCGTCCATGTACTGCTTCGCTTGAAATCGGCCGGCCTCGGGCGACTCGTCCTCGGCCTGGCCATCCTCGAAATCGTATTTGGAGCGTTCTCGCCGGCGTTGAATGAACGGCGAATGAAGATCAATCAGGTCCTCGATGGAAAGACAGGCGTCGATGAACTCCTCGACCACGTCGCCCCCATACTTGTCCATGTAGTTGCGGACACGATTGCCGTGGTTGGCCATCTCGTCCATCATTTTTCGGTTCGTCTGGCTGAACCAAATGTTGTTTTTGAAAAAATCGCAGTGCCCGTAAACATGGGCCATTACGAGCTTCTGATCGGTTAGGGCGTTGGATCGCAGCAAATAGGCATAGCAGGGATCGTTGTTGATCACCATTTCGTAGATCTTTTGCAGCCCATAGGCGTAGCCCTTCGAGAGCTCTTCGTGCTGCATGCCGAAGCGCCAATGGGGATAGCGCGTGGGGAACCCCCCGTAGGCGGCGATGGCGTTAAGCTGATCGTAGTCCACCACCTCGAAGATCGTGGGGAAGAAGTCCAGCCCATGGCTGGCCGCGTAACCCTCGATTTCATGCTGCAATTCGGCCAATTCGGCCGGCAGCGGCTCGAAATAAGTCAGGGCCATGCCACTTACTCCACTTGCAAACCTGGGCCGCCATGTGGATGAGCTAACGGACGAGCGGACCGAGGCTCAATCCACTTCATCCACATGAAACCCCCTGGTGTCGATTTGATGGATCACATCCCACAACCGCGGCATCTCGATGCTTAGTCGGCGCTTGGCGCGCTGGACGGCGTGTTCGCGATCGCGCGCTTCCACGGTCACTTCGGCGTGTCCCACCTTCACGTGAAACGGTCTCAAGCCATGGTTCCGGGGTTCTTGATTCATGGTCGGCGGGGCTTTCTTTTCGTGTCGTGTCGTTACAATTCAGCCAAGTGAAGTAGGATGGCCTTTCCAGGCCGTCAACCCAGCGCGACGGCCTGGAAAGGCCGTCCTACAGTTGTTGCGCAAGACGGCTGAAGTGTTGCGTTTTTCTTTTTTCCCTCGACGTGGTTGCGCCGCCGGTCGTCAGATTCGGGCGATTGGGGTAGGATGCGGTCTTCGAGTCGTTTTCCGTAGGTCAATCTCGTTCCTCGCTTTGCCGCGTTCCTTCCAATCGAGCGTCTGCTTTGGCTTCATCCACGCACACCAACCGCGACCGCACGGAATCCAAGGGCGATTACGCCTTTGTGAGTCTCGGCTGCCCCAAGAACTTGGTCGACAGTGAGCGCATGCTGGGGCTGCTGCAACTGGACGGCTACCGCCTAGTTCAGCGTCCCGAGGACGCGGATTTTGTGGTCGTGAACACCTGCGGGTTTATCGAGAGCGCCCGAGCCGAATCGTTCGGTGTGATTCAAGAGATGCTGGAGCTTAAACGCCAGGGCGGCACGCGGGGCGTGATCGTCTCCGGCTGCCTCGCCGAAAGGGATCGCGAGAAGCTGCTTGCCGATTACCCGGACATCGACTATCTGGTGGGTGTCTTCGGGCGCGAGCAAGTCACCAAGGTGGCGGACCGTTTGATCGGCGCCGTGCACGAACAGCGGACGGTGTTCCGACCCGCCCCGATTCGCCCACTCCCGGATCGCGACCGGCTGCGGATCACACCGCGACACTTCGCGTATTTGAAGATATCCGAAGGGTGCGATCGCCTATGCACCTTCTGCGACATCCCGCGCATGCGCGGCAAACACGCGACCAAGCCGATTGAAGAAGTCGTAGCGGAGGCTCGCGAGCTTGCCGACGACGGAGTGCGCGAGCTCATCATCGTAGCCCAAGACACCACGTACTACGGTATGGACCTCTACGGCGAGCCGCGTCTGACGGCGCTGCTGCGCGAACTCGAATCGATCGAGGCGTTCTCGTGGATTCGACTGATGTATCTGTACCCCATGTATTGGACGGATGAGCTCATCGAAACGATCGCGTCGAGCCGCCGCATCGTACCGTATTTGGACTTGCCGCTTCAGCACATCAACAACACCATGCTCAAGCGGATGCAGCGGCGCGTGAATCGACAGGAAACCGAAGCACTGTTGGATCGTCTTCGCGCGGCGATACCCGACCTGGTGTTGCGAACCACCTTCGTCACCGGATTTCCCGGCGAGACCGAAGAACAACACGAGGAGCTGTGCGAATTCGTTCGCGAGCAGCGGTTTGGGCGGTTGGGCGTTTTCACGTATTCGTTTGAAGAGCACACGCCCTCGGCCCGGATCGAGGGGCATCTTGACGAACCAATCAGAAAACAGCGGC
>JADFIX010000810.1 GCA_022566435.1 Planctomycetota bacterium | reverse complement strand
GACCAGGCCACCGGCATAATCTGGTATACGGACCAGGGCAGCGGCGGCGTGATCGGCGAATTCAACCCCGCCCTCGTCAAGACCGTCACGGAGTGGATGAGCCGGCAGATGAAGAAAGACGGTTCCTGATCCCAGCGTCCGGTCGGCGGCCGCTGTTCCGCTAGATTCAACCGATCACGTCCGGTCATCATCTTTCACTGAGATCGTTGTCCGAGGGTATCCGGGTCTTTCGCAAACCGCCGCGCGGTTTCCATTGCGATCTTCCCGGTCGTCGCGAGGCGCATGAGGTTGTCGTCCAGGACCGCCATTCCGTCCCGCTTGCCGGTCTGGATCGCGGATTCCATGGATTCGATCTTGCCGAATTTGATGGCCACGCGCACCGGTTGATTGACGTGCATGACCTCCAGGGCGAGGACCCTCTTTTCCCCGTGGTTCGCGGGTGGCAGTAAATGCTGGCTGATGACCGAGCGGAGACTCAGACTGAGCTGGGTGCGCACATCGTCATGCGTTTGGTGGGGAAAAAGATCGATCATTCGTGTCACGGCGCCCTTGGCGTCTTTGGTGTGTAGAGTCGTCAAAATCAGGTGCCCTGTTTCAGCCGCGGTGAGCGCCATTTGTGCTGTTTCGCGATCGCGTATCTCGCCCACCAGCACGACGTCCGGATCCTGTCGCAAGCCGTACTTCAGTCCGTCGTAGAACGAATCGACGTCCCGCCCGACTTCGCGCTGTGTAATGATCGACGTGCCGGCCGGCTTGTGTACATACTCGATGGGCTCCTCGACGGTAATGATGCGTGAACCGCCGGCTTGGTTGAGTAGGTTGACCATCGCGGCCAGCGTCGTGGACTTTCCCGATCCGGTGACACCGGTGACGATGACCAGCCCACTGTGGTGGCCGACAAGTCGCTCGGCCAGCCCGCGCGGGAACCCCATCCAATCGAACGACGGAATATCGTTGGGCACATGGCGTAGGCAGGCGCACCATTGCCCCTGGGCGAGGTAGATGTTGGCCCGGAAACGGCACGGTCGCCCTTTGTGATCGACAGACAGAGAACAATCGAAGTTCTTTTCTTGATCGAGGCGGAGACTCAGCCGGTCTGGAAGGATGGACCGCACCATCCGCAAGACCGTATCACTGTCTAGGACGCCCGCGCCGGCCGATTCGAGCCGGCCATGCACACGAAACGTCGGCGGGTACCCTGGTACCAGATGTAGATCCGATGCCTCCCTCTCCGTGGCGCCGAGAAGGAGGGCGTGTAGGTCGTCGTCGACTTTTCCGGCGTCGTGTGGTTCGTTCACGGTCATGTCGGTCATTATACACGAACGCGGGTTTGGGGCTGCGTTTGAGGTTGGCAAAGCGTGCTAGCGGGCAGAAATCACAATGCCATGAAGGCGCTGACTGTGGACGCCCGATGAATCAGATGACAAGTTCTCTTGTTAGCGGACGGGATTCAGCATCCAAAACGCTTGACTTGGGATGGGCTTTGCTACAATCATGGGCGTAGAATCGTTATCGAACGGAAGTTTCGCATGCGGGAATGAACATGACGTCGACGCCAAAATACAGGAATCCGCCCGTCGTCGAGACCGTTCTGGGCGTACAGTTTCAGGAACTGGACGCCTTTCGCGCGGCGCACTTCGGGTTGTATTGGAAGCTCATTTCCGAAGAATTTACAAAGATCGAGGATAAGCCCCGATTGCCCCCGGTAGTCGAGAGCTTTCCGCGTAACGCTGTTGTGCCGCAGATTCAGTTTGCGGCGCGATCAATCCCCGATCGTGTGTGGTACGTGAGCGATTCCGACGACGAGGTTATTCAGGTCCAGCCGGACCGGTTTTTTTTCAATTGGCGACGTCGCAAAGAACCCTACCCGACGTTTGAGAAGAATAAAAGCAGGTTTCTGAACAAATTCGAAGCGTTTTCGTTATTTTGCGAGCAAGAAAAACTCGGGCCTCCCAAAGTCAACCTTTGCGAGGTCGCCTACATCAATCATATTATTCCTATCGAAGACGAAACGGCGACCGAATTGGCGGGAACTCTGTTCAATGGGCTCCGCTGGGAGACAACCGAAGACGGATTCCCGCGTCCGGAAAGCGCGGTTTTCAATCGTGTGTTTGTTATCGAGCATGAAGGGGACAAACGAGGGCGACTCTATGCTGAGAGTTCAGTCGCTCGAACCAGAGACGAAACGCAGGAGCGCGAGATTGTGCTTCTTCAGCTTACTGCCAGGGTTAATCATCGAGCCGCCGAATCTACCACAATAGCAGATTCCCTTCAGCTGGCGCACGATTGGGTTGTTAACGGTTTTGCTAACCTGACCGACTTGGAAATGCAAAAACAGCGCTGGGAGAGAACCAAATGAATCATCCATCATTTCTCGGTAACGGAACGGAGACATTGACGCAATGTTCTACCATTCCCGCCAGTGCAATCGCGCCTGCGGCAGTCTATACATTAGCGAAGCGTTCAGGTCCGCCGGATTGGTGGAAACAAACACGGCAGGAAATCGAAGATCTACGCGATCTGGAAGAGAACTGGGACAGCTACGATGCCCATCCAATCCACTCCATATCGATTATCCTCGCATTAGCGGCGATGGAGTACCTTGCTGGATTCGTGGGCGTAACGCGACCGACGATTGGTGCCACACCTGCTGGACACGTTGGACTAAGTTGGGGTGCCGGGGACGAATGGCACTGCCGGTGTTTCTGAGCCGTGAAGGCGGTCGCTAATCGGCTGGTGCGCAAAGCGGTGGCGCCGCGCCGCCCGTGTTCTG
>JADFIX010000809.1 GCA_022566435.1 Planctomycetota bacterium | reverse complement strand
CTGTTTCGCTCGTTGGAACCACTTTTCAACATGCCGCCGCGAGAATCCAACCTCCATCAGCTTCTTGATATCTGTATTCGCCGGTGCGTTACTCACAAAATACTTGATTTCCCGGGTCAACGGATTACGGGCCACGATAAGCCAGTATTTCCGGTCAGTGGGATGCGATACGTTGTTGTTCGCGTGCGACGCATTGACCAAATGAACACGGGCCGCCTTCACCTCCCCAATCACCGGTCCCCGAGTCGAGTCTTTGATCTTAATACGTTGCCATTTCTTCTGGGTGAAAACCGGGCTGTATTGACAGACATTGTCGACTCGCTTTGACGCATGGGCGGGATGCCCCGATCGGTATTTCGGCCTCGTTGGCCAGCAGAAGAAGTTCTTGCGAACTTCACCCATGCCGCGCAGCCCCAAGCGGTCGAGTTCGGACCAGAATTCCGGAATCTGGCCGTAATCTTCATCGAAGGTAACCCACCCGAAGCGAACGCCGTTTCCGATTGCATGCTTCAGTTGATCAATTCCGATGCTCCATTTGGGCCGGTACACGACGTCATCACCGATGCCCGCCTTTTTGCAGCGCCGTCGATCATTCGCCCACACCTTGGGAAGATATAAGTCGCTGGCCAAGACGCAACTGAAAGGGTTTTTCAGATCGTTGTCGGTATACAGCAGGTGCTGACCGACGATGCAGTTCTCCGTCTTCCCTGCTTCACCACACCACTGTCGCTGGACGCCGGGTGTCTGATCGCCCTGCTTCTTATGAGCGGACGCATCAAGCACCGCGATGGACTGGTCGCTGGCGTGTTCCTCGGCGACAAGCCGTTGCAGCGTGTCATTGACACGCTGCTGGTCCCAAGAAAAGAACGCGAGAAACTCCTGCAACGTGCGAACCGGAATCCCCGCCGCCAGGGCAATCGGCTCGACGCTCTTGCGTTTGAGATCTGACAGAAGACCCAGGAGGTACTTCATCCAGTATCCAAACGTCTTCTCTCGCTGAAAACAGTTTCGAAACTTGCCCAACAGCGCGGCAAACGCCGGCTGCAACGATCGGATCTGATCCGCAGTCATGAGGGAGGCTCCAGAGGTTGTCTCGGGAGAAGCCATCGGTCACCAACCCCAAATCTCTTGAGCTTTTTTAGCGAACTCCTTCACCCATTGCCCCGACCGCTGGCCACTCAGCACCCCTCGCTTCAAAGAACTAGCGCTGCCATACTAATAACTGGACTTTTGCAAAGTCGCATTTGAGACTATGAAACACGCATTGAAATGCTCCTTGAGGGCCTTGGAAAACGACCGGCCCGTTGTGGCTTTGCCGTCAGGTCAGGCCCAGGCGCGTCATCACGCGCTCGGGTCTCCAGTGATCTTCTTGGACGCGCTCGAGGGCCCAGGCGATCGTGTCGCTGAGTGTTTCACGCAGTACCGCTCGGCAGGCTTGGCCGATCGTCGTCAGGCGCGCAAGTGCCCACCCATGCGCACGGCCCTGCTGCAACGAACGCATCAGCAGACTGTGCGCCAGGAAGACCAGATACATGTGGCGGCCCCCGGAAATCTGCCCCAGGCCGCTTCTCAGCTGACAGTCACTCATGCCCAGTTGCTGCTTGCCGTCCCGATGGAAGCACTCGGTGCCTCGCCAGCGGCGGCGATACACACTCAGCACGCGGCCAATCTCCCAGTGCGTCCGATTGCACAGAAGCATTTTGCTCGGCTCCTTGGCGTGGTGCCGTTTCCAAAGAATTACCAGACGTACACGATGATCTACATTTTCAATCCGCACACTCTTGGTGAAATACCATTGTTTCTTACCGTCGATGACGATCGGTTTGCGATCTTCAGGTTTGATCTGCGCCGCCAGGTCTTCGGCTTTGATCGGCCGGCCCTGAAAAATGATTTTGCGATTGAACTTGAGGTCGCCGACGTAACCACGGTCGTAGGCGTGGATATGATTGAGATTCTTCGCGTGGGTAAACCAGCAATCGAAAGTAAAGTCACCGGGGATATCGTTCTCTACCGTCTGATCTACCAATTCACGAAACATGACATTGTGATCGCGGAACGCCGTGCCGCGCTCCTCGCATCGTTCACGCTGCACGAAGCGGCGGAAATCAAGCGGATAATGCTTGCCGCTGGTGCAGACGTAGTTAGCGATGAGATAGTCGTGGGCAACCTTGTATCGCTGATCGGCGTGGTCCCAGAAGTAGCCGACCTCCTCGATCCGCTTGCCCGTATGATCGATGAGCGTATTGTCGATGGCGATGACGCCATGGGCGCTGTAGCGGGTGGACGGATCCTGCTGCAGCCAGTCCAGCCGCCGCTGATTCAGCGCCTGGACATCCCAGTGCACCTGGGTCAACCAGCGATTCAAACAGGACTGATCGGTGGTGCGGGCAAACTGGCGGCTGATCTGCGAGACGTTCTTATTCTCGGCGATGTAGAGTCCGGTGAGAGACTCGGCGAAATGGATTCGCTCGGGTTCATTGGCGAACAGATCGCCAAATTCTTCGATCGCCTCGTTGACCACAGTAGGAAATTCGACAACGGCGGGCATAGCGGGATCCTCCGTGATCCGGTTTCGCGTCCTGCTAACCTCCTGTATCGTCACAATGCCCATCAATTTACCTGGAAAAACTGACTTTGCAAAAGTCCAGTTACCAGTGAAATTGAGCGCAAATCGCGCAGAATAAATTGAACCGCCAAGACGCCAAGGGGATCACTGAATCATGATCCCCACGAAGAGTCTAAAACTGTTGAATCGGACGAATTCAAATTGTTGCTC
>JADFIX010000808.1 GCA_022566435.1 Planctomycetota bacterium | reverse complement strand
CGCGAGATTGCAATTCGACTGCCATTGGGCGATCAACAACAGGCCTCTATTTGCTCGTCTAGTGACGTACCAAGAATTGGCGGCACGGGCAATCGGCTTACGCCACCTCGAAAATGGTCGTGGACGTTAGAATTCACGAAGCCAAGACCAACAAGCTCTCGCTTGGCCAGAGGGCGGTCATTGAAGTGGAAGGCATACCGGATACCCAATTCGGCGGTGAGGTGACGAAAATCGCCGTCATCGCAGATACCCAGAACCGGTGGCTCAACCCCGACCTCAAGGAATATGAGACCGAGATCACGTTGGACCCCACAGACATACCGCTCAAGCCGGGCGCGACCGCTCACGTGGAGATTCTTGTGGAGCGGGCGGAAAATGTTCTGTCCATCCCGATCCAATCGATCTACTCCAAAGGCGGTCGCAAATACGTCTTTCGGGACGCCGGTCAGGGTGCGAAGTATCAGGAAGTCCAAATCGGCACCGCCAGTACCGAATGGGTGGAAGTCGTAAGCGGATTGGCAGAGAACGACCGAATACTGATGGCGTTCTCGGATGAGAACACCCGTGAGATCCCCGATTTCGAACTGGTCGCGATTCCCGGAAAGCCCGGCGGGTCGCCGAACGGTCTGCGTAAGATGTCAACGAAACGCCGAAGCGGTGCCGGACGTGGAGGCCGGCACCGTCGGCCGTAGCGTATCCCCACCGTGGCTATCGCTTCACTAAGACAGATTGGAAAGACCTACGGCGAGTCGGGGACCGCGGTTCGTGTGGAGGCGCTGAAGGGAATCGACCTGGAGTTCGCAGAGGGTGACTTCGTCGCCGTTTGCGGGCAGAGCGGGTCGGGGAAAAGTACGCTGATGAATCTGATCGGCTGTTTGGATCGTCCATCCGCCGGTCAGTATCTACTCGGCGGGGTGGACGTGGCCCGCTTGAGTGACGATGATCTTTCCGACATTCGAGGACGCCGAATCGGTTTCGTCTTCCAGACTTTCAACCTGATCCCCCAACTCACGGTTCTCGAAAACCTGGAAATCCCGCTTTTCTATCAGGGTACGCCACCCCAAGAGCGCCGCCGCAAGGCCATCGAGATTGCCGATGCGGTGGAACTTGGCGACAGGGGTCACCACCGTCCAAACGAACTATCCGGCGGCCAGCAACAGCGGGCCGCCATCGCCCGCTCGATCATCAACGATCCGCTTATTATTCTTGCCGACGAGCCGACAGGAAATCTCGATACGACCACCGGCCACATGATCCTCGACCTGTTCGAGAAGCTCAATCGAGAGGGAAAGACGATCATCATGGTCACACACGAGCCGGACGTCGCCGATCGATGTGGCCGGGTCGTCACGCTCCGCGACGGACAAATCCTCTCTGACACGAAACACTGAAGCTACAATTGTCCAATAGCTCGCTTTTTCGGTCATCACGCTCACGATCCCTCGACCATGCATCGCCCCCATCATACTCGGACCTGGGAAACGTCCGATCATTCCCGGCACGACTGACTACGTAATGTGTTGCAAATAAACAACTTACGATTGATTGTGGAATAGTTTGGTTTTTTCCTCAACTTGACTGAAGGGTTTGTACTGGTTCTGACGAAAATACCCAAGCCTCTTATATTATGTAGACTATGCAAACAGCCCATAATGACGTCATGTCGTCTGGGGCGTCGGAAGCGTTGCCTCAGGCAGGATTTCAAGAGACCCATAATCGCAGGAGAGGATGCCCTCATGTCCAAGACTACGAACAAGAGTTCGATCGAACGAATGTGGAAGAGCTATCTAACGACGCGGGCCGTCGACATGCGGAATCGAATCGTGATGCACTACAGCCAGTTGGTGCATACCCACGCGGCTCGCCTTTCGCGGAAGCTGCCGGCCCAAGTATCTTACGATGAAATCTGTAGCGCCGCGTTCGATGGGTTGATTGAAGCGGTCGAGGCGTATGATCCGTCGCGACTCGCCAAGTTCGAGACCTTTTGCCAACAACGCATTTCCGGGGCCGTCATGGACTGGCTGCGAAGTCTCGATCCGCAGAGCCGCACGGTTCGCACGTTCGAGAAGCGGCGAATGACCATTAAAGAAGCCCTGGGAGCCGATCTCGAATATGTACCGACCCAGGCGGATCTGGCCAAGTCACTCGATATGGATATTCAGCGGTACGACTACTTGTGCCGCCTTTCGCAGCTCGGCAAAGAAGTTCATTTCAGCGCCATGGAACTGCCCGACGACGGGCGACATCAGGGTTCGAGTCATACCTGGGATACGCGCGATACACGGGCGGAAGACCCGGCCACGAAAGTCTCGCGCGAGGTGCTGGCCGAACATTTAACGAGCGGTTTGGCACGGGAAGAACGCCTCGTTCTGGTGCTCTATTACTACGAAGCGATGACGATGGCGGAGATCGGTGCGGTGCTGGATCTTTCCGAGTCCCGTGTGAGCCAGATTCACAAGGAAATCCTACAGCGGCTACGGCATCGCTTCGGCACGTCCCTTTGCGAAGAACTCGTCGCGTAAACGACCTCTCGTTCAAGAATCCCGCGAATCCACCGGAACCAACAACGGCCGCCCGAGAAGGGGCGGCCGTTTTTTTGTGTCTTTGCGCAGCCCCCGCGCTTCCGGAGTCGCATCGCGTCAGAGTTGCCAGGAGCAGGTGCCGGGTGCCCCATTCTTCGCGCAGCGAAGGGTGGGGGACGGATCCTCTTGACCATTGCCCCCGTGAGACCTCGGGTTGAGTCTCGTTCGCGCGGCGCCTGGTGGGTTCGATTCCCATC
>JADFIX010000807.1 GCA_022566435.1 Planctomycetota bacterium | reverse complement strand
GGTCAGCTGGCCGATCTTAGCGTGCAGCGTCTTCACCTCCGCGTCACGGTCCGTAGCGCCACGAGAGGTCTTCCTGGAGAACACCTCGGGAAGGCCCTTCTTCGCCTGCCTCTTCCATTGCCCAATCATGTTGGGATGCACCCCATGCTTGGCCGCCAGCTCCGCCAGCGTCTGGTCGCCGACCAGGGCCTCCAAGGCCACCTTGGCCCTGAATTCGGCTGAGAAGTTACGTCGCGTACCCATGACTCCATGTCCTCCGCGTTAGATTTGGGTCCACTTAACATAACTGTCCGAATTCCGGGGTCCACCTCTGTTTCGCCATTCAGTCGACGAAGTAGAGAGATCGACCAATGACTCGTTCCTCGCTCACCTCACGTTGGCCTCGCCTCGACGCACTCGGCCAACTCCCACGTCACCGATTCGATGCCCACTTCATCTTGTATAGCGGAAGTTGGACATAAAACGTTGTCGCATCGAGTCGGTTGCGGTAAGTTCCACTTGTGGTAATGGCTTTGAATCGGCTTTTTGATTCGTCGCGGGCCGACGGATGGACCTATCCGGTGTGCCACTGCTAATCGAGCAGTACCCGTCCGAAAGCGACGGAGCAAGAAAGGCTAGAGATGACGGTTGCGTATTTCGATTGTTTCAGTGGTGCCGGCGGCGACATGATCGTCGCGTCGCTGATCGACGCCGGCGCGGATGAAGGGGCACTCCGCGAAGGCCTGTCGTCCCTGGGCGTCGGCGGATACACGCTGAAGATTGAAAAGATTCGCAAACAAGGGTTCGCGGCCACGCGGTTTCTTGTCGAACTCGATTCCGGCATTCCCCAGCCGCACCGCCATCTCGCCGACGTGGTCGATATCATTCGGTCCGGCCATTTGCCCGATGGCGTTCGAGAGAAATCGATCCAGGTTTTCGAGCGTTTGGCGAAGGCCGAAGCCAAGGTTCACGGCACAAGCATCGACAAGGTTCATTTTCACGAAGTCGGGGCGATCGACGCCATTGTTGACGTGGTCGGCGCGGTCCTTGCCTTGCAAACGCTCGGGGTCGATCGGATCGTCTGCTCGCCCATCCCCGTCGGATCCGGCACGGTCAGGTGTGCGCACGGCATAATGCCCATCCCCGCGCCGGCGACGGCGGAGTTGCTTCTCGGCGTGCCACTGGCCGAGACCGATGAAACGGGAGAATTGACCACACCGACCGGGGCCGCCGTCCTCACCACGTTGGCCGGTGATTTCGGACCGCTGCCGGCGATGTGCGTCTCAGCGATCGGCCATGGGGCAGGCACGCGGGACGGGGCATCGGTCCCGAACTTGCTTCGCGTGTTTCTCGGCGAGCCCTCGGATACGGACGACGTGGACTCGGTAGTAGTGTTGGAAACCAACATTGACGATGCCTCCGGCGAGATCATCGGCTTCGCTATCGAGCGAGCTCTCCAGATGGGTGCACTGGACGCCTATGCCGTGCCGATACAGATGAAGAAGTCCCGGCCGGGCTGCGTGCTGACCGTGATATGCGAATCCGCGCGGGTTTCTGCGATGGAACGTCTTCTTTTTCGCGAGACGCCCACACTTGGCATTCGGCGTCGCACGATGCAGCGGACGAAGCTGAAGCGGCGCATCGAGACCGTCGATACCGCGTTCGGCGAGATACGGATCAAGGTCGGGCAGCGCGAGGGTACGACGGCCGCGAGCCCGGAATACGAAGACTGCCGGGCGGCGGCCGTCAAGCACGACGTCGCGTTGCGAGAAGTGATCGAGGCCGCTCGGGCGGCATGGGCAAGAAAGCCCGGCCCGTCGTAACGTTGGACTGACCGGAACCGGCGCATTCGCCCACACGGCACTACTACGGTGTTTCATTCACCGTGCGATAATCGCCACTATTCTCGAGCCGCATGCTTCAGCTTGCGCGGCGCTGCGAATGCCCGTGTGACGGTCGATTCCGGGGACGCCGCGCGGGCACGGCAGAGCCGCATTGCGGCAGCCCGCGGCTCAGGTAGTCGTGGAACTCGTGAAACAGGGTACTAGAGGGAGCAGGACGCTCCTCACGGATGAGACAGGGAGGTCACCATTTTCATCGCCCAAACGCCACCGCACTTGCTACCGCTTGCTGATTCGGGTGGTGCGAGTAATCCGATGCAGCTTGTCATGCTGGCGCTGGCGATAGGCGGAATCACCCTGGTCATGTTGTCCACCTACCGCCGCAGTCGGCGGTCGCGCCTGACACAGGTGACGGGCGTGCGAGAGAGATACAAAGAGCTTGACAGTTCGGTCGGTGCCTCGCGCGACGTGGAAAAGGCGATGGTGGAACTCGAGCAGGTTGCGCGGCAAATTCACGGACAAATCGACACCCGCTTCGCCAAGCTGGAGATGATCATTCGCGACGCGGATCAGCGCATCGCCACACTTTCCCGGCTGGCCGACAAATCGTCGGGTGGTTCGGTCAGCGGTTCGGCGCTCGATGTTACCTTGGACTCGCAGAATCCGAATGTGCGGAATTCCCGTCCCGACTATTCCGGCGATCAGCGGCACGATGCCATCTATCGTATGGCCGACGGCGCCATGTCGGCCGCGGACATCGCGCGCGAGGCGGGAAAGACCACGGGTGAGATTGAGTTGATCTTGGCCCTGCGAAAGACCCGCCTCGAAGCGGTAGGCGGAAGCGACGAAGCGACGATAGGGGTAGGAAGGACCGGTTGAGTACCCGGTCCCTCCCCCCTCCGAACCGTGCGTGCGGATCTCCCGCACACGGCTCTCCGGTTGGTGGTTCACCGCTGAGCGGA
>JADFIX010000019.1 GCA_022566435.1 Planctomycetota bacterium | reverse complement strand
GTCGTTTTGTAACCCGTAGGCGCGCAATGGCCCCACCGAAGCGGAGCGATGCAGCCGGCTGAGCTTGTACCGATCATCCACCGTAAAGCAGTTTGCTCAGTTTTTCAGGTGCGTCATCGACCAGTTGACTCATCTCGTCCCATACGTGATTCCACATCGAGGGAGAGACCTCCAGAATGTCCCTCATTATCTCGTTCGCACTGCGCAGAAAATCATCCTCGCCGAGCTGGCCGTCACCGTCTCCGGCTATGCGGCCCGGATGATTTCCGTCCAGCGCCCGCGGCAGCCGATCCTGGCGGTCAGCAACGACGCCATGGCGGCGCGCAGCTTCAACTTGCTGTCGGGGACCGAAGGAATCTATCTCGACATTCCCTTTTCCAAGACCTCGACTGACCACATCGCCCTATGCCTGAAGGCGCTTTGGCAACAAGGCAATCTAGGGCAGGAAGACCTCATCCTTGTGACCGCGGTCGGCTATCCCCGCTCCGGCAACCGCATGAACCTGATGCAGACCCACTCTATCGCCGATCTGGTCGAGGCCTTGGGGTGGGACTCCCCAGACAACCCTCAAGTTGTTGTGGCAGCGGCATAATCCCTGCCAGGCTGCCTCAACGGGCCGGTTGCTGCTTTAATCCGGTCAGCGCTTGCCCGATCCCCGCAGAACCGCGGTCGATGTGGGCGCCAACATCGGCGTCTACAGCCATTTTCTTGCCCAGCACTGCGCCCGGGTCGTCGCCTACGAACCCAATCCGGTGGTGGCCGAGACCCTTCGGCTCGCCGCCGCCGAAAACGTCGAGGTGGTGCGCCGGGCGCTGTCCGACCGGACGGGTCGGGCGACCCTGTCGGTGCCGATCATCGAAGGCAGGGAGGTGCACGGTCTCGGGCGCGTGGCGGCCAATGGCGAGGACGGACCGGAAACACGCTTCGAGGTCGAGCTCGCGCGGCTCGACGACGAGCCCTTGCAAGATGTCGGCTTCATAAAGATCGATGTCGAGGGCCACGAAGAAAGCGTCGTTCGCGGCGGCGAACGGCTTATCCGCCGCGACCGGCCGGTGATTTTGATCGAGGTCGAACAGCGCCACACGCCCAAGCCCGTAACCGAGACTTTCCAACAGATCGAGAGACTTGGCTACGATGGATTTTTCCTGAAGTCCGGCCGGCTGAGGCCGGTTGCCGAGTTTGACCCGGCACGTGATCAGAACGTCAGGAATGTACGTCGGCCAGGCATCGCCTACATCAACAATTTTGTCTTCCAGCCAAAACAAGCATGATAACTCACAGTCATGCATTAATGGAATTGTTTGACAAGGTTCTCTCTACTCACGTCAACATAGAGCAACTGTCAACATTGAGCAACTGTCAACATTGAGCAACTGTCAACATTGAGCAACTGTCAACATTGAGCAACTGTCAACACTGAGGAACGGGCCGCCCGAGTCTGCCGGCCGCGCGCGGCTCCCTGTTGCGGCGGCGCACGCGCAACGGCGGGATATTCCGCTGGCGCCTCGATAAGGTATTCGCGTCGTCTCGCCAGCCACGCCGATGAGTATCGGTCTTTACAACGCGTCCAAGGGCGTATATCTCCCTCTGTCCAGTAGTCCGCGCCGCAACCGATTTCACGTATATGGTAGTCGAGTGCTGGCATGGACGCATCGAGGAGCAAGGTGCGCCGGCGTCGGCGCTTGAACTGCCGATGGACCGGGGAGGCCGATGAAGGTGGTCGCCAAAGCAGTTTTGCGCCGCCTTGCGGTCTTGGCCGTGGTTCTCTGGATTTGGCCGGCGCTCGCTCAGGACAACGGCGAGCAGAACGCGGCGCTCAAGGCCCAATACGACGCCGCATTCCAGGAAATGTTCCGCAATCCGAGCGACTTGGACCTCATGTTCAAGTTCGCCGGACTGGCGATGCGCCTCGGCAACCACGAGGCCGCCATCTCCACCCTCGAGCGCATGCTGATCTTCAATCCCGAGCTGCCCCGCGTTCGCCTCGAGCTTGGCGTCCTCTATCTCAGGCTCGGCTCGTATAGCACCTCGCGCGCCTATCTTGCCAAGGCCATCGAGCGCAAGGACGTGCCGCAAGAAGTACGAGAGCGCGCCGCGGCCTTCCTCGCCGAAATCGACAAGCGGCAGTCGCGGCATCGATTCACGGGCTCCGCCTTCGCCGGCGCGCGTTACCAGACGAACGCCAACGCCGGGCCAGGCTCGCCCGCGGTGCGCGCCGCCGGTTTCGACGCCGTCCTCGACGATCTGTTTCTCGCGCAGAGCGACGAAAACCTGTTCATCATCGCCACGGTGCAGCACGACTACGATTTGCAGACCCAACGATCCGAGACCTGGCAAACGAACGTACTGGCGTACGCGTCCAAGCAACGAGAGCTGAGCGAGCTCGACCTTGGGATCTTCGAGGTGACCACCGGGCCGCGCCTGGCGTTTGCCCCCGAGGCGATCGAAGATATGACGATCCGCCCTTACGGGCTCGCCAATATCGTCGTGCTCGACAAGGAGAGGTTCTTTCACACGTACGGCGCCGGCGTCCATCTCGCCAAGCCTTTTGGACAGAAGGTCCTCACGGACGCCGGATACGAGTTTCGCCGCAAGCTGTTCCGGTCTTCGTCGGATCGGCCCACCGCGGACGAACTCAGCGGCTACGAGCACGCCGTAAACATCGGCGGGCGTTTTGCCGTCACCGAAAACATTCTCTTTAACGCCCATTTGTCCGCCGTTTTCCTTAGCGCCAAGAAGGATTACAACTCCAACCGGGAACTCGCGGCCCTCGGCGGCGTCAGCATCCGCTACGACGCTCCGTTCGGGGTGACGTCGTGGCCCTGGCTGTTCTCCGTCTCCGGGGCTCGGATCATCACCGACTACGACGACCCGGATCCGGCCGTGGATCCCGGCGTTACGCGATCCGACAAGGAATGGCGAGTTGCGGTGAGCAACAATATCGGACTCACGCGGGACTGGTCGATCGTCGTTCAGGTGCAGTACCTCAGGGCCGATTCCAACCTGCCGAACTTCGAGCGCGAAAACATGGTGGCGTTGATCGGAGCGTCATGGAACTTCTAATCACGGGGGATAAAGCCATGCGGTATGTCTCGTTTCTCTCGATGGTGCTGATGTCGCTGGCGCTGCTCGCACCCGGCGCGGAGGCGCGGCAACTCGAGATCGGCACGACCGCGGCCGTGAACCCCGCCACGACCGGGACCCCGCCGGGGCAGGAAAGCCGCACCCTGTTCATCGGAACCAATGTCTTCTTCAAGGAACGGATCGCCACATCGGCGACGGGCCAAACCCAGCTTCTTTTCCTCGACGCCTCCTCGCTCACGGTCGGACCCGATTCCGAGCTGGTCCTCGACGAGTTCGTTTACGATCCCGGGACCTCGACCGGCACCCTCGCCCTCACCATCAGCAAGGGCGTATTCCGCTTCATCGGCGGGCAAATCAGCAAGACGGCGGGCGTTACCATTCGAACGCCGCACGCGACCTTGGGCATTCGCGGCAGCATCATCCAGGGCGACATCTCCAGCGTTCAGCTCGTGGCGACCTTGATAGCCGGCGAGGAGTTGGCGATTGAAACCTGCCCAACACCAGGAAGCTGCACCACCCAAACGATCACAAGGCCCGAGTACACCGGCACCGTGATTCAGGGTACGATCTCCGTGACCAAGGCGTCGGGCGACCAGCTTGCGGCGCAGGGCACTGAGCTCGAAGGCAGCACCGGCCAGAGCGGCGGCGCGGACGAGACTCCGACCGACGACCAGGTCGCGAGCTCGGGCATCGACCAAACGGGTTCGACGGTCGACCCCACTGTCATCGTGGATCCGATCGGGGCCGGCGGGACGGACACGAATGGCCCCACGGGTTGCTGCCTGCCGCCCGACCCTGGCGAAGCCGACGACCTGGGCGAGCAGACGACGGCAAGCCAGGACACCGCCACCGACACCTCCGGCAGCGCCGCGGTCACCATACCGGGTGTCTATTCGGGTACGGCCATGGATACGCCCGACCCCTATACCACCTCTTTCGGCGAATTCATCGCCGATCCATTGGCACAGGCGTTCCTGGGCGGCCCGGATCCGGATTTCCACGACGGCTTTACCGACGGCGCGGTCGTCGATGGGAGGTTCACGACCACACTCGACGGCGACCCCCTCGATGTGCCGATCGTGCTCGGCGAGTTCTCATTCGCCGGGGTACCGGTGCCGGACGACCCGGTGGACGATTCGGTTACGGGCACCGGCTTTCTCGATCCCAGCGGCGCCTTCCTGTTTTACGAAGTGACGTTCGATTCGGACGGTACTCCAGGCTTCCTCTTCGCCGGAATTCCGACACCCGACGCGGTGTTCGCGGCGGACTCGAGCTTCCGCGTCGACAGCTACGAACTGCGCCCGGATTTCATTCTCGGCTCGGCGATACCGTTCCTGAGAGACGAGATCGCGAGCAACTTCCCGAACGCGACGGTTTCCGATTTTCTGCTCGCGCGCGCCACGTCGGGCCCACTCGGCGACTCGGTTAATCCGTTCAAGACCAAGACCCTGTGGGCGGCCCTGTCGATCGAGGGGCAGGGCGCCGGCCAGAAATCGCTGTTGGTCGGAACCGCCGGGTCGTTGTTCGAGCTGCCGTCGGGTGAGGTGATCATCGCGCAAGGCCTGCGAGGATCGGCGAGGTTGGTTGCGTCGGACGAGGCGATCCGCTTTGGATCCGGCATCGGCACCATACCCGGCGGCGCCGACAACCACTTCTTCGGCGACGATCTCGACTTCTTCGTCCTCGACCAGAATTTTGTCTTCGAGGATGGCGGCGGGGGAGAAACGACCTTTTTCGACGCGGCCCGCGAACAACCGTTGGACCTTGTGACATCTCCCACCGAACTGTACGGCTTCCGCCACGTCGCCATGAAAATCGAGACCCCCGCCGGCATCGGCGATGTGCGGACCGACAGCGATCTCAACGGCTACGCCGCCGGCATCGGCGCGACGCGGCTCAAGACCGACGTATTCTCCGCCCCTTACTTGCTGGCGAACGGCGACCCTCTCGATGTATCCGTGGCAACGGCAACCGCGACGAGCTCGGTTACCGCCATCTTCGACCTCGAGGACGTCCTCGATATCTCGGATGTCGACTCGCTCAAGTTCGCCTTCGGCGGGTCCGGGGCGAGCCGCGGCGCCTTCATCGACGACGACCTGTTCGGGGCGCGTGATTCCGCGGGCATCGCCGGAGGGGTCAGGCTCGACGCAACGCCGGGCGTCCTCGAGCCGGGTCTTGCCCGCGAATTCAGCCCGTTCGGCTTCCGCTCGTTCATGGTAACCCAGGGCACGGTTCCGGCCGATTCGTTCGTGCCGGCGGGCGTAACTTTTTGCACATGCGAGTACATCTCATGGGGCTACTGGACGTCGGACTTCCGCTTCAATTTCGATGAAGGAGCTCCCGGCCTGGACCCCAACGCGTTCCGCCGCGAGCGCGTCCATATCGGCACGTGGGTCGCGGGCGACCTCCCGACCCCGGGCGAAGTGGCCGGCCTATCCGGCACCGCCAACTTCATCGGGCACCTCCTGGGCCCGGTGGACGACAACGGCACGCGCTATATCGCCGCCGGCAACTTCTCGCAGTCGTGGGACTTCGACACCGATGAGGGGCAGATTACGGTCACCGGCTTCGACGGCCGGGATTTCGCCAGCACGGCGGATGGGATCACGGCCGCCAACGCGCGCGACTTCAGCGGTACGCTGGCGCAGACGTCGGGCACGGGTACCATCGGCGCGGCCGCGGCCGGCTCGTTCTTCCGAGGCTCATCCACCGCCGCCGATTACAGCGGCGGCACGATCGCCTTCACGGGCTCCAGCCTCGCTGGGCCAGACTACAAGGCGGTTACCACGTTCGCCGCCCAGCAGACGCCCTAACCGACGGCGAAGGGGCGAACGCGGGCGCCAATATTTCCGAGCCTTGGTGCTCGGCGATCGAGGACGTGCGCATCGCCATTGCGCTCGGCCAGCCGGTGACGCCGCTGCCCGAGGGCAACATATACCTCGGCTTCGTGTTCGCCCGCGCACCCACGCCCGGCGCCGTCGAGACCGCCCTGCGCGCCGCCCACGCCGAGCTCGACTTCGTCATCGAGCCGGCCCAAGACACCGGCCGCGGAAGCGGCGCCTAGTCGTAGGCGCCGACCACCCTTTGGTCGAAGTCGACGAGCGCGCCGAAGTTGATCATCGTGTGCCGCAGCATCAAGCGCTGCGCCATTTCGATCTCCATCTCGTTTCGATAGATGTACGTCTCGTCGAAACCGCCGCACGCGCGTCCGCCGGTGGAAGCGCTGATCACCGAGATTTCGTGTGAAGCAGAGGTCGCGGCGGACGTGGTCCGGGTCGTTTCGCGGCTGCGCATCGAGCTTCTGACAAAAGGCTGGCATCAGATCCCGTTACGTCTCGGTGACGCCGCCATCACCTCGGCGCAAATCGACGATCGACCGGCGCGAATTCTTGGCGACGGTCGCGGCGGACATCGACTCCTTCTTGAGAACACGGATACACAACCCCGTGAGGTTGAACTGACGCTCGAATACGCCAAAGCCTTCACCAAGTCGCCCGGTCGAAACAGCGTGTCGTTCGAGGTGCCGCAAGCGCCGGTGAATCGGTGGCGCGTCCGAATACCCGAGGCCGGCGTCAAGGTCGACATTCACCCGCTTATTGCCGCCACGGAGGTTCCGGTTGAAGGCGCGGAAGAAGCGAAACCGGACGAGACCGTCGTGCTAGCTTTTGTGGGGGCCGCGCCGCACGTACGGATCGACTGGACGCCTCGCGCGGACGGGGCCACCGGACTGACTGCGTTGATCGCCGCAGATTGTTTGCAGCAGGTACATGTTCACGAAGGCGTCGTCCGCACGCACACGACCATCACCTACGATATCAGCCGCGCGTCCATCGACCAACTTGTTCTGGAAGTCCCCACCGATCAAAAGATCATCGGCGTATTCGACGCCAACATTCGACAGTGGTCGGTGGATACGCATGGCGACGTGCAACGAATTATCGCGGACCTGTTCGAGGCGGCCCGAGGTCGGCAGAACGTGACTGTGGAATTGGAGCGGTTTACGGGTGACGCCACGCTGACAGGTACGGACGAAATCGTGGTGCCGCTCGTCCGGGTGGTGGATGCGGGCCGGCAGCAGGGTGCGCTGGCCGTGGCGGTGGCCGAGGGCTTGCGCGTCGAGGTCGCCCGCCGTTCCGGTTTGATGCAAATCGACGCCGCCGAAGTGCCGCGCGCGCCTTCCACCGCGCGGGCCGCCGAACGATGGGCGCTCAGCTATCGTTATGCCGTGTTGCCGTTTGAACTGGCCTTGAGAATAGAGAGAATCAAACCGCGCATCACCATGGATGCATTGGTGGAAGCGGTTCTCCAACCGGAATCCCTGACGCTCCACGTGCAGGCTGTCTACGACATTCGGAAGGCCGGCGTTTTTCGTTTGAAGCTCCATATCCCTCCTGGGTATTCGGTTCGAACGGATCGTGCGGTCCAGGTGCCGGGAGTTACGGCTGTCAAGGTCGAAAGCATCACTTATCCCGAGACTGCGGACGACCGAACCGAAGTCATCGTTAATCTGCGGGAACAGGCGCTGGGACGAGTCGGGTTTGCGTTTGACCTGCACAAACGACTGGACGAACCCGATTTGCGAAAACCGACCGGGCACGCCGCGGATGTAGCGATCGGGTTCCCACGAATCGCCTCGGCGGATGTAGAGCAAGCAACAGGACGATTGATTATCTACGCCCCGGAAAGTCTTCGCCTCAACCCGGCGGCGGCCGACGGACTCCGCACACTCTCCTTATCCGACGCGATAAGTGGAATGCAATCCGTCGTACGGAGCAGTGCGCCGTCATCGGGAAAGACCGGTTCAGTATCCGGCATCGCCGCCTATGCGTTTGGCGATGCCCCGTTCACGCTGATGCTCAAAGCCGAACGACGCAAGCCGCACGTCACCGTTCGTCAATTGCTCGCGGCCAGAGTGGAAACCGGCGTGGTCAAATACACCGCAACTTTCTATTACGACATTCGATACAGCAGCGTCGAATCGTTGCGTCTCGACGTGCCCGCTGATCTGGCCGCGACGATCCAGAACGACACTCGCGGTGTGAGTGAATCGGCCATCGATCCACCGCCGGCGGATTTGTCGGACGGCTACGTCGCGTGGAATCTGCGAGGAGACAGGGCTTTCAAGGGAACCGCGATTATCAAGCTGTCCTGGGAGACGGGGATCAATGCACTTGATATCGGGAAGAGCGCGACGATCACCATGCCGCGTCTCATGCCGCGGGACGTCGACCGGGCATGGGGTCAGATTGTTCTGGCGAAAGCCGAGACGATCGACATTCGAGCGGTGGAAAACGAATCATCACTTTCTCCGGTCGGTCTGCGACCGATCGATCCGCGCCACGACCTGATGCAAGGCGTCGATCCGGCGACAGTAATGGACGCCACACGTGCCTTCGAGTTTCATGACGACTGGGTCTTAGCCGTCACCGCGACACGCTACAAACTCGAAGAGTTAAAGCGAACCAGCATCGAACGAGCCTTCATACGAACTGTCGTCACACGGAGCGATCGAATCTCGACCCAAGCGCTATACCGCGTGCGCAGCGCAAGGCAGCGGCTGGCCGTCAAGCTCCCCGAGGGCGTAGAATTCGATAGCGACCCGGTCCGCATCAACGGCCGACCGGTGCCTCTTGAACACGGGCAGAAAGACGAGTATTTCGTGCCGCTGGCTGGGTTCAATCCCCAAGAGCCGTTCCTGCTCGATATCCGCTACACGGTACCTTCGGGCAGCTCGTGGCTTACGGGTCCGGTATTTCCCTCCGAGCCTGCGGTGCAGAAAGAGTATCTCGGCGCTTACCTCCCGCCGGAGTGGGTGTTCCTCGGGTCTATCGGTCCCTGGACCGATGAGTTGCGCTGGCGATTCGATGATTCTCTTAGTTTCAAATCCTATCCGCGGCGATACGATTCAGAGTTGGTATCGTGGGTAACCCAGGGTATTGGAGTATCGACCAATCCCGGCCAGACATTTCAAACCGACGGACGGTTCTATCTGTTTTCGACCTTGAGACCGCTACCGCCGCCTGACGGTGCCCTCACCCTGGTCACAATCAACGAGGACCTGCTCAGCGCCATCGTCTTCATGATCGTGGCTGCCGGTGGGATTTTCCTGCTACGTTACCCTGCACGAATTCGCTTTCTTGCGGTGGGCGCGTTTCTCACCATGCTCGTACTACTCGGAGTGTTCTTGCCCACGTTTTCACGGCAAGTCATCGGCGCCGTCCTGTTCCTGGCGATCCTCACGGTCACACTTAGTTGGCTGGTGCAATACTTCGTTTGGGTACGACCGCGCGATCCGGACTTCATCGCCCGAACCGAAGCGCGCCAGGAAGTCCGAATGGCCCGCATTCGCGCGAAGCTGGCTTTCGCGTCGGCGGCGTCGGTACCCCAGCCTCCACCGCCTTCCGGATCACCGCCCCTAGTCGACAAGCCGACAGATCGCGCCGGCGATTCCGCGGACGATAAACGGAGTGAACCGACGCGGCATGAGGGAGGTGAGAAAAATGAATAGTCGCACAATCCTGACTTTGCTGTTGGTGCTCTCGGGTCTGGTCGGCCAAGGCCGAAACGCTTTCGCCGAATTCGAGCCGACCGTCTCAAACGAGACAAATCGAGAAATTTACGTTCCTTTTGAACACCTGTCCGCGTTGCTGGAGCACCAACCGGAGCGCGTGCTTCTCTCGCGCGGGCAGTACGAGTCTCTTTTGGACAAGGCTCGCAAGGAGCCGGAAGCCCGGGCGCCGCGATCGGTCGTGCTTGCGGCCGCCGAATATGTGATCACCATCGAGAAGGCGCGTGCAGTATTGGTGGGCACGATAACCGTGGAAGTTTTGAACGATGGATTGCACACGGTAGAACTCGACGTAAGCGGCGTCGGACTCCGCGCCGCGACGCTCGACGGACACGGCGCTCCCATCGGCCGCGCCAAGAATGGAAACCTCGAGCTGTTCGTCCAAGGCGTGGGAAGCCATGAGCTGGTGTTGCAAATGGTCACCCGGGTAGAGACCACCGCCGCGCTTCAATCCCTACAGTTTCAAGTGCCGACACCGCCCGCTACGAGAATGGCCCTGGTGGTCCCGGGAAACGTCGAGATCAGGCAAGGCGCGCATGTCGTCAAGCAAACTTTTGATGAAGACACCCAAACCACTCGTTTTGAGTTGCTACCGGAACCGGCCGGCGTCGTGCTGGTCGCGGACGAAGCCGCCCAAGTGACCCGCGTAGAGCATTCGGCCATGCCGGGCACGCTTTCGCTGGTGATGACGTTGAACAATCGGCTGCTGCAAAGTCGCCGCGTAGTGATCGCCCGCAGCGTCATCGTGGATGAGATCACCGAGGCCTACGAACGACTGCACGCCACGTTTTCCATGGACGTGCTCCATCGCCCAGTGGATCGGTTTCGCTTCGCCCTGCCGGAAGGATTCGAGCCGAGCGATGTCAAGTCGCCGTTGCTTTCCCATTGGGCGATCGAGACCGCTGGGCGTAGCCGGGTACTCGATGTGCGCCTTCGTGAGCCGGCTACGGGCATGGTACGGATTTCGTTTTCATATGTATCCACGCAGGACGAGTCGAGGCTCGCGGACTGGACGTTCCCGCAAATCAGCCCACTCGACGTGGCCGGCAAGGCCTCCGTGGTAGGCATCCTTCTCGAGGATGGACTCGAGATCACGACCCTGTCATCCGAGAATTTGATCCCCATCGACACGACCGTGCTCCGGGGGGCGCTGCCCGCCACACTATTGGAGCGGAGCTCCGGCGAACCGCGGCTGCGAACGGTGGCTGCCTTCTATGCGCCGATCGGAATCGACGCCGCCGAGCTTCGAGGCCGGTTTGAGAAGCCTGCCGCGCGGCTGTCGGTGATGACGAGCGTTCTGCTCACGCTCGATGAAAAGAATCTTCACGCGCGCGGCGGAATCTCGTTACGTCCGGAGATCGAAAAGATCTTCGAGGTCGTTATTTCCGCTCCCAGCGAGTGGCACATGCACGATGTGACCGACGCCGCCGGCAATACCCTGTCGTTTGAGGTGTACGATTCTAACTCGACGGAAGTGTCGCGAATTCGAGTTCACTTGCCATCCGGAGTACCACCAGGGCGCGAGTACGGCATCTTCTTTCAGGCCGTCCACACTCCCACGGACTGGCTGTCCAATTGGACTTCCACGCGGGTAGTCTTCCCCTTGTTTGCCGTTGCGGGTGCATTTCGCGATGTCGGGGCGATCGCCGTGCGCGGAGGTGAAGACATGGCCGTCTACCCGGAAACCCTGGATCGCCTTACTCCACTCGATGAGGTTGAAAAGGCCTCCTATGGTCTGGCCGAAATGACGGCATCCCATCAGGCGCCGGCTTATCGCTACGAAGCGCAACCTTATCATGCCACGTTTCGAATCGAGCGGACCGCGCCGCGAGTGACGGCCCGGACGTACTCGTTTATTCGATTGAACAGCGAGCTTCTCACTGCACATTACGAAATCGCGTTCGAGATCGAGGAAGCACGCACGCGGAAGTTGTCGCTTCGACTCCCGGAGTCCACGCCGCCCGACCTCTCGATCAAGGCGCTCGACGGCGTGGTGATCAAGGAATACCAGGGCTCGATGGTCGACGGAATGCGGCGGTGGACCATCGAACTGGCGGAGGGTCACCGCGACACGGTGCGGCTGGCGGTCGACTTCGAACAAGGGCTGGATACTCCGGGCGAGAAGGAACTGGCGCTTCCCATCGTCCTGGCTGATGACGTCGTGTATCAGTCGGGATTCGTGGCCGTCGAGGGCGGTCCGGAGGTCGACTTGAAGATCACCCGCCATCCGCGAAAGGTCGATGTCGGAGAGTTGGCCGGTGCCGTGTACCGGCCGGAGCGCGCCGTGCTCGGTCCGCGAAGAGGCGGCGGCGTATTCGCGTTTGTCGGCGACGAGCCGGAGGTGACGGTTCTCATTTCGCGACCACCGGAATACTTGCTACCGTCGGCGATCGTGCAGCGTGCGGAGCTGGTCACGCTGGTATCGGACGATGGCGTGAGTCAAACGGCGGCCCGATTCCATCTGCGGACGAAGGCGACCTTCTTGCAGATCGAACTGCCCGAAGATTCAACCCTCTGGTCAGCCGAGTTGGACGGAATGCCGGCCAAACCGCAACGGGAGGGAGGGCACCTGTTATTGAGCGTACCGGCGAAGGCCGGGAACGGCCTGCGTGATTTGCGGCTCGTTTACGAAACGCCGATCCGCAGCGCGGCATTCTGGAGCGACCTCAACATCTACGCGCCCCGTCTGCTGCTTCGTGCAAATGGAAAGGACTCGCCGGGCATTGATGTGCCGGTGGCCAACCTCGACTGGCACCTCTACCTCCCTACCGGGTTCCACATCGTCGATCACGGTGGGACGGTAACCGGTACGCTGCCCCCCGCTGGGGAACTCGCCATGTGGACCATGGCCAAGTTTCTCTACAGGCTTACCGGCGGCGTAAATCTCTTCTACTACTTGCCGAAACTAAGTCGTGCCCGTGAATTGTCATACAGGTCCCAGTCACACATTCGGGCGAAAGGCACACCGAGTAGATTTATATCGCCTTCGAGCGGAGATGATTCGAAGACATCTAGGAAAGGGCGCAGGGGAAAAACAAGATCCAAGGTCCTTAAGAAGTCCAAGACACGACCGCCCGCCACACCGGCTGGAAGAGTCGCAGGAATCGCGGGCGCCGACGAAAAGAAGGGCGACAAAATCGCCGTCGGTGATCGACCCGGCAGATGGGCGCTCGAAGGTGTTCGCAGCCTGAAGATCGACCTCGAGCGTTCTGGTCAATCGATGGCGTTTCAGAGCCTGGGGCGCGATCCTCGATTGAACGTGACACTGATCAACGACCGCCGCGTCCGCTCGTTGGCCTGGGGCTTGGCATCGGCAATCGGCCTATTCGGTCTAGCGCTGACCAATCGACCGGCCCGCACGAAGGCACTCTACGTCGTTATCACATTCTCCCTCGCCACGCTTGTCCCACTGGTTTCGGGAAGCCCTGGAATGATGTCCATCGCCAACCCGTTAGTATTCGTCGCGTGTTTACTCGTGCCCTTCTACCTCCTTGTACGTTTGATAAGGTGGTCCGCAAGAAACTTCCGTCGGCCGCAAGTCCAACCCGCGGCTGCCACGGCGGCTATCACGCTCGTTCTTATGACCTGCCAAGCCACCCAAGCCGATCCCGCTCACCCCGCGGGACAACAAGACGATCCGGTGTTCGTGCGCCTGGTCGAAACCGCCGGTCCGATGAAGGTCCCCGACGACGCGATTATCGTGCCGTATGATCCAGGCTTAAATACGGGCTTGTTTCCCGGTACCGACCCCGCCGATCGGTTGCTGGTTCCCTACCGAAAATATGTGGAGTTGTGGAATCTGGGGCATCCACGCGATCCCCTGGCATTCAACGGG
>JADFIX010000806.1 GCA_022566435.1 Planctomycetota bacterium | reverse complement strand
ATCCACCTGGGTGCAGGCCAGGCCGGCATCTTGGCAGGAGGCCACCACCTGCATGACACCCGCCTCCGAAGCGACCAGGCCGATAGCATTAGGGGTGGCAGGCCTCGAAGCGGGAAGCAGCCAGTGCCCGGTGACGAGTTTCTCGCTCTGCCGGGTGGTCAGGCGTTGTACTTCCCACTGAACGATGCTCTCGACTTCCTCCTCCTTTTGGCTGGCGATAGTCTCCGGTAATTCCAAGGCGTGGAAGTCGATATCGGGCATGCTCAATCCGGCGCGAACGTCGTATCCGTGAAAGCTCGCCTGGCGCAAGCAGTTTCGAATGAACTCGGACACCGGCGGCGCCTCTCCCTTTGACTCGGGAAATGCGGGTGGACGCTCGACCTTTGTGGCCACCTTGATTGCGTACGCGCGCGATCGCCGCCTCAGTTGCACCGCACGCACGCCGTTCGCGCCGATGTCGAGACCGATGGGCGTCGTTTTTGAGGCTGGAATAAGCTGTGCAAGCATCGACATCGTATTTTTGCCTAATTGATGGCGGCCGTCAGGTCGAACAACGGCAGGAATAAGGAAATCGCCACACCACCGACCACGAATCCCATGCCGATCAAGATCACCGGCTCGATCAACCGTGCCACCGTATTCACCAGTTCCTCATTGCTTTCGTCCAGAATATCGGCGACGTACGTCATCGCCCCGCCGAGATTGCCGCTGTCTTCGCCCGTTCGGATGGCTTGGCAGATATAGGGTTCGATCAGTTTCCCCTCGCCAAAGGCGGAGCTCAACTCATTTCCGGAGGTCACGGTATCCTCGAGACGTGTAAACAACCGTTGAAACCGGCGGTTGCGCGTCGCGCCGCGTGCAAGTTCCAACGTCTCGAGAATGCCAACGCCGCTCTCCAGAAGCGTTCCCATCGTCCGAAACAACTGCCCCTGAATCAATCGGCACCGCAGCCGTCCGACGATTGGGATACTCAGCTGAATATCGGTCAACCATTGCTTGCCCGCTCGACTGGTGACCGTCCAGGTCACTAGCCCGCAGACTGTCAACACGGCCGCCGCGACGAGATACCAATACGTGCGCATCGCGGCGCCGAATCCGAGAAGCATCTGCGTGGAGGCCGGGGTCTCGACTGAGAGCCGATCGAACATTTCGGCGAATCGCGGTAGCACGAACATTGTCAGCACCGCCAAGATGCCCGTACACATGGTGATCAATAACGCCGGGTAGGCGCATGCCCCCAACAACTTTCTCACCATGGCCCGTCGCTTGCCGACAATTCGCGCCAGCCGTTCGAACATCGAATCGAGCGCGCCACTGGCTTCACCGGCCGCGACGATCGCGCAATAAACGGCATCGAACGTCCGAGGATGCTTGCGCAGGGCGTCCGTGAGGGGGAGGCCGCCCTCGAGGTCCGAAACAATCTGTGCCAGGAGTGCCTCATGGTGAGGCTTTGTCATCTGACGTCTCAACGAAGAAATCGCGGGCACGACACCGCTTCCGGAATGCAATAGCATCGCCAGTTGGCGTGTCACCAAGGCCAGTGTGTTAAGCGGCAAACGAGGCGTTTTTCCTCGGCGCATGTGGGCTGCCGGCGTTTTCTTCTTGCCCTCGTCAGCCGCCTCCGCGCGGGTCACGTACAGCCCTCTCCGGCGGAGAATCTCCACCGCGTCGCGGGTGTCCGTGGCCTCGACCGAATCCCGACACCGGCTCCCCTTTTGATCGATGGCTTCATAGGTAACGATCATAGGACGGTGTCGGCCCCCTCTCCTGTCGGGCTGCCGACGGAAACTTCAGACCGCGTGACCCGTAGAACCTCTTCCAACGTCGATTCGCCGCATTCGACGAGGTCCAGCGCTTTGAGCCGTAACGGCTTCCAGCCGGTTTGGGCAAGGTACATCCGAAGATCGGTTTCGGAGCCGGCCGCGTGGATCAGACGCTTTATTTCCTCATCGAGGACCATCACTTCGTAAATGCCGACTCGCCCGCGGAATCCGGTCATGTTGCATTCACGACACCCTTCCCCCTTCTGGAAAAGTTCGCCGGACCGATGGTCCCAGCCCACACTCTCGAGCAACTTCGGCGGCGGGTAATAAGACGTCGCGCACGACGGACAGATTTTTCGCGCCAAACGCTGGGCGACGACACGCCCGCTGCGTTCGTCCAAGCCACATCGAGTACCGGCCGCGCAGTTACCGCGCCTGCGCGCGGTCTACGGACGGTCGAGCACCATCGAGTCGGCTGGCTATGTACGCAATGGCGAACGACCCCTACGAGGTTTACGAGTCCTCGTCCAACCGACAGCAGGCCCGCTACCGATCGTCCCTATTTTGGCTGCGGCACGATTCGGATATAGGGCTTCGGCGACTTCCAACCATCGGGATACTTTTCCCTGGCCTGCTCGTCCGAAACCGCCGGCACGATGATGACGTCATCGCCTTGCTTCCAGTTCACCGGCGTCGCGACCTGGTGTTTGGCGGTTAGCTGGCATGAATCCAGCAACCGCAGCACTTCATCGAAGTTGCGGCCGGTGCTCATCGGGTAGGTGAGCATGGCCTTGATCTTCTTGTCGGGTCCGATGAGGAACACCGAGCGCACGGTCGCGTTGTCGACCGGGGTTCGCCCCTCGGACGTGTCGCCCGCGTCGGCCGGAAGCATGTCGTACGCCTTCGCAATCTTCAACTCGGTGTCGCCGATCAATGGGTAGTTCACGGCATGGCCCTGGGTTTCCTCGATATCCTTGGACCACCTCTCGTGATCGCTGACGCCGTCGACGCTGAGCCCGAGTAT
>JADFIX010000805.1 GCA_022566435.1 Planctomycetota bacterium | reverse complement strand
TACCGTATCACCCGCCAGTGTCTGGAAGTCTGCATCGAGTTCGGCAACCCGGCGGCCGTTGTGACCAAGGGTTTTCTTGTCGTGCGCGACGCCGACTTGTTGGCCCGTTTGAACGAAAAAGCGGCCGCGCACGTGTGGATCAGTATCCCCTTTGCTGATCCCTCGGTCTGCAAACTTTTCGAGCCTCAGGCCCCACCGCCGGCCCGTCGCCTGGAGGCCGTTCGGCGATTGCGCGATGCCGGCGTTCCGGTCGGGGTGTTCGTCGCGCCCGTCATTCCGGGACTCACCGATCACGAAATACCGACGATCTTGGAAAAAGCCGCAGAGGCCGGGGCGCAGTTCGTCGCCCATACCGGGCTTCGGCTGCCCGGCAGCGTGGCCGACGTCTTCATTCGCCGGCTGCGGGCGGCCATGCCGATGCGGGCGGACCGTGTGCTCAACAGGCTGCGAGACATTCACGGCGGCAAGTTGAACGACTCGCGCTTCGGCCATCGAATGCGTGGCGGTGGTGCCTATTGGGATACCATCGGGGAGCTGTTCGCGATTTCGAAAAAGCGTTTTGGATTCGATCGGTCTCCACCCCCAGGTGGCGGCGAGCGTAGTGAAGCCGATTCCCCAGCCGATCATCCCCAACTTACCTTTGGATTTGCAGACTAATGTATCGCCAACCTCGAATAGACGGGTTGGTCAAGAGCCGGGTCGCTGATGCTCGCCGTACTGAAGGGCGACCGAACAGGGAGCCCTGAAGGGCAACCGAGTAGGGCGCGTGAAGGGGCGACCGAATAGAAAGCTTGATGCCAACACTTCCTGCGCAACAGGACCATCCCGATTCCATCGGGATAAGGGAGCGGCCCGTTTGTCAACCCGCGGAATCAACGTTGGCGGCACACTAACAGCGGGGATCGCTCCCAAACGAGGATCGATGATCCTACGAGGCGGGCGATTTCGGCGCCGTGGCGATCCGCCCTTATCGAATGTTTCCGGCGCTTTTGACAGGAATGAGCTGGTCGGATCGTCTGTGTTCTTCTTTCCTGCTTGTTGGAGCCTCGAATCGGCTCTTGACGCCGGCAGGCCGATGCCGTATTGGGCGGAAGTTGCGTGTAGTAGGACTTGTCAGAATTGGTCGGTCGGCGTGAAGAGACGCTTGACAGCCTCTTCGGGGGTGTGATATTGTCTCCGGCTTTGGCGCGGCGGTGGCGATGGTCCCGCGCTGCACACGACGAAAAACTAAGAGACTTTGCAGAGGGCGGGTTACATGATTCAGGTCGAGAATCTATGTAAGCGATACGGATCGGTTCTCGCGGTGAACGGCATCTCGTTTGGCGTGGAGCAGGGTGAAGTGGTCGGCATTCTGGGGCCGAACGGTGCCGGCAAGACGACGACCATTCGGATTCTCACCTGTTATCACCCGGCCACGAGCGGGACGGCCTCGATCGGCGGGTTTGATGTCTTCAAAGACTCGCTGGAGGTTCGCCGGCGGATCGGCTACCTGCCCGAGAATACCCCACTTTACCCCGAGCAGCGGGTGCGCGAATATTTGAATTTCCGCGGCAAGCTGCGTGGCATGGACTATCGGGAGCGCGTGGCGGCGATCAAGCGGGTGACGGAACGGTGCTGGCTCACCGATTTCGTGGACCGACCGATCGGTCAGCTTTCCAAGGGCATGCGGCAGCGGGTGGGGCTTGCGGACGCGATCATGCATGACCCCGATGTCCTCATCCTGGACGAGCCGACGATCGGGCTGGATCCAAACCAGATTCGTGAAACCCGTAACCTGATAAAGGAATTGGGCGAGCGACACACCATTCTGCTCAGTTCGCACATTTTGCACGAAGTCGAGCAGACCTGTTCGCGGACGATTATTATCGCCGGCGGCAAGATCGTGGCGATCGGCTCCCCGCAGGAGTTGCGCGACCAATTGAGTTCAAAGGGCCGGGTGATTGCGGAGATCAAGGGTGATCGCCAAGAAGTCGAGGCCGGCGTAGGATCGCTCGCGGGCGTGGACACCATCGATGCCAGCGCGGAGAACGGTTGGGTCAAGCTTACGGTCAATCCGAAAGCGGGAGAGGATCTTCGCGAAGCCATTTTTCGGCTTGCCCATGACAAGGGATGGTCACTTCGTGAGATTCGCCGGGAAGGCGGGTCGCTGGAGGACTTCTTCGTCAAGGTGACCGCCGAGCAGATGAGTCGTCGGAACGACTAGCGTCGGGGCGTTGAGTAAGAGTTAGGGACGGAGTGAATTATGCGTAACGTGGCGACAATGGCACAACACGAGATCGCGGCGTATTTCCTGTCGCCGATCGCGTACGCCGTGAGCGCAATCTTTTTGTTTTCGGCCGGGTTGGCTTTCGGGCTCGGGACGGTGACGCAGGGCGGCGAGGCGTCCATGAGAGGGTTGTTCGATTTTTGGATCATCCTGATCCTCGCCTTCGTCTTGCCGATGCTGACCATGCGGCTGATGAGCGAAGAGTTGCGCAGTGGGACGATCGAAACGCTAATGACCGCACCGGTGACCGAGGCCGATGTGGTGGTCGGTAAGTTTCTCGGGGCGTTCGCCTTTTTCGTGATCCTATTGGGCATGCTGCTGGTTTTTCCCATCATGCTCGGGCGGTACGGTAGCATCGATTTGGGCTTGCTGACATGCCATTACATCGGGCTGCTCCTGCTCGGGGCGCTGTACATTTCGGTGGGGCTTTTTTTCAGCACGATGACCAAACATCAGGTCATTTCGGTGTTGGCGAGCTTCACGCTGCTGGCCCTGATGACCTTCGCCTCTCATGCCTTGGCGA
>JADFIX010000804.1 GCA_022566435.1 Planctomycetota bacterium | reverse complement strand
CACATCGACTTGCAGGACCACGGCGACAAGGTGTGGTATCGCAACATCAAGATCCGGCCGCTGAAGCGGAAATGACAAGGCGGGTATGTTGCAATGCCGCAAAGTAGCAAAGTAACGAACTTATAAGGCTACAATGGGAGCATGTCCGAACCCGAACAGGCACTGCTCGATCGGTCCGTCGCGGGAGACGAGGACGCGCTGAGCGAGTTGCTGGGCAGGCACGCGCCGGCGATTCGCGAAAAGCTGCGCATCGACGGCAAGTGGCTCTCCAAGTTCGACATCGACGACGTGATGCAGGTCACGTTTCTCGAGGCGTTTCAGCACATCGCCCGGTTCGACCCCGCCGCGGCCGGCTCGTTCACCGGCTGGCTGCTGCAAATCGCACGAAACAACCTGCGCGACCTGATCAAGGAAGCCGGTCGCGCCAAACGCCCGCCGCCGGGCAAGCAGGTGCATGGGGCCGGCGGCCCGGCATCGTACGTGGCATTCGTTGATGTTCTCAGCGCCGCGTCGGGGACGACGCCCAGCCGACACTTCGCGGCAAAAGACATTAAAATTCACTTGGAGCGGGCGCTCGCCAAACTCCCGGAGGTCTATCGGCAGGTCGTCACTTTATTCGACCTCGACGGGCAGTCGGTGGAGCAAGTCGCCGAGGCCGTCGGCCGCTCGTCGGGAGCGGTTTACATGCTGCGGGCCCGGGCACACGACCGGCTGCGAGGGATTCTCGGGGCCGAGTCGAAGTTTTTCAGTTTTCGCGCGTGAGCCGGGCCCACGTTTGTCGCGTAAGCGCGCGGACGGATCGATTCGACCACACCAGATCGTGCCGCGTCCGTGGTCGCTGTGTGAAAGACGAAGCGCTCGACCGACTGTGCAGACACGGGAGTGTGAGGACCAGCCATGCCCGAGGAGCCTACACCGGGGAGCCCTGACGAGGAATCCACCGCTCGCGACGCCGAGATGATCCAAGCCGCGCGACGGGAAGTGAAGGGCGTCGACGGCTCCAGCCCGCGAGCGCAAGCGGAGACGCGCGCTCCGGATCCATCGTCATCCCCGCCGCCCGACTCCTTCGCCGGCTACAAGATCGTGCGCGAGGTGCAACGCTACCTCCTGGATTCGGTGGGTTGCGCCTTCGGCGGTTGGCGCACCCGAGACTGGGGTATGGTGCGCGACCTGATGCGGGCGGAAGGCGGCTCCAAGAAGTGTTGGCTGCTCGGTGAGGGGGTGAAGGTTGCGCCCTTGCAGGCGGCCTTCCTCAACGCGCTGGCCATCCGCCAGTTCAAGGTTGATCGTGTTGTCGCCCGAGACGATGTCCCTTTCAAACTCAAAAGACTGCTGTACAGCCCGTCCGTCCAATTTCATCGTTTCGCCTTTTTCCCCGGCGGGCACGGGCGTTCCGTTTTTTCGCAGCACAAAGCGTGTCACAGTGATCTTGTATCGACCCACTGGTAGGCCACCAAGCTGGCCGTAGTCGATAACGATCATGCCGCCTGTATCGGTTTGGCCGTAGAACTGGCGTTGGGAATTCTCACCGATCGGCTCAAATACCAATTCCCCAACAGCAACGGGATCGCTGTGGGCCGTTACTTTTCCCGTCAGGGTACCAGTTGCACCGCCGCAACCCGACAATCCTACGGCGAGAAGGAACATCAAACATTTGGCGGCGCGAACACGGACCTGAAAGATTCTCCGAACCATCGATCGACTCCCAAGCTTAATCTCTTCATAAGGAAAAAGCAGCGGGAACGTGATTTTCCCACTGCGTATTACCAGGATTCACCCGTCGTTCCGTCATGAATGGTCGGATCGAGGGTGTTGCGATCGTTGACGCCGCTAGGGTATCTCAACGATTTGGCCATCGTTGATGACACAAATGTTTCGAAACACAGTTGCGTCAATGATATATGGAATCAGATGTGTTGAACCGTCGACAAGCACTGCGTTCATGCCCCCGGGATGCGACGAGCCAAACCGGTTGTGTGTGAGACTGCCCAAAAGGTTTGAGTCAGTCAGATCAGGTTGTGGCGGCCAATTGCCTCGGCGGACTACGTCATCGTTAGGGCCATTGGTGAAGCAGTCCTCGTTATCAGACCAGTACCCGGCCTGGGAAGTTTCCATATAGCTTCGGTGGATTCTAGCCTCGCCAACTAACAACGTAAAAGCCGTACCGTCGGTGATGTCTTTCATTGCAATCTTTAACCCAGTCCTTTGCCTGATCGCGACACCGTTTAGACCGCTTCCACTCGTTCCGGCACAGGCTGCATAGTCCGATTTCGCCTGATTTCGGTAGAGTTGCACTTGTCGACGTGTTGGGCAGTAGTAGGTCTCGACCGGGCTTCTTCTCAATTGATTACGATTGGAATATAGCTGCCCGATTTGATAAAGATTGTCTTGCTCGATGTACGGCAAGATCCAGTAGGTCCAGCAGTAGTTCTCAACTACTGTGGCCGAACAGCAGGCATAACCGGGAGGCCTACCGTTTTCGCCGCCAGGCGGAAATTTGTGGAAGGTGTCGTGATAGTTCTGATACCCAAGCCCGATCTGCTTCAGGTTGTTTGAGCATTCGGCTCGACGCGCCGCCTCCCTCGCTGCTTGCACGGCTGGCAAGAGCAAGGCAATCAAAATGCCAATAATCGCGATGACCACCAGTAACTCGACAAGCGTAAACGCCCGTCTTTTGAGCGGAAATGACTTGCGCATGACACGTAACTCATTAAAAAAAGTGAAGAATATGTTGGGCACTTGCTAGTGTATCAACTCTCCATCCGAAATGGAATGTTCAACAAACGTGGA
>JADFIX010000803.1 GCA_022566435.1 Planctomycetota bacterium | reverse complement strand
GCAAAGCGTTGTTGGAGTTCGTGGTGTGTTTTCGCATTTTTCGTGGCACCGGCGGCCAGTGTGGCGAAGACCTGCAAAATTTTGAGATCCTGGTCGGTAAAGTCGGTTTCGTCCCGACGATTGACCACTTCGATCACGCCGATGACGTGCGCACGATCGATCATGGGGGCGGCGATGAGGCTGCGCGTTTTGTGCGTAATCAATCTGTCGATATCGGAATGGAATTTGGGTTCCTTGTGGATGTCGAGTACGAGCTTGGGATACCCCGTCTTGATCACTTCGCCTGGAATCCCAAGCGCGGCGTCATACTCTCGTGCGATGAAAGCCTCACGCCACTGACCGGTGGCCGCCGCCACGACGAGTTTCTTTTCCTTTTCGTGTAAAATCAGCACGCTGCTCGATTCGCCGCGAGTGACCGTGCATGCGAGGCGGGCAATCGTCATGAGCACGCGGTCGAGTTCAAGCGTGGAATTGATTGCCGCGGCCGCTTGCGTTAACGCAGTCAAGGCCGAGGGCGACAGAAAATGGGGCTCGATACTCACGTTCTTGATTGCTCCCGCAAACGACGACCGGCAGGTGCAGTTTCGCGGGCAGCTACGCGGGCGTCAAGGTGAAGCGTTTCGACGTTCGACTGCATGACCCGGTGAACATAAATAATATACGCCTTTCATGGTGCGAGATGGACATCAAGGCTTCCCTGTCGGACCTACCTTGCCCAGATTCCGCCGGCGTGTCGCGTGTTGGACACGGCGACGTGTTCTGATAGGCTCGCGGACATGTTGGACGATGCGCAAACCCTCATACGGCACGTTCAGGACCGTTATTATGGGTACCGCTGGTACCGGCGTTCACCGCACTTGCCACCTACATCTTGACATTGTCGCCGGAAGTTGGGCCGGGAGACGCGGCCGAATGGGCGTTGCAGGCCCATCGGCTGGGGGTCAGGCATCCGCCCGGATATTCCCTGCACACAATCCTCGGCTTCCTTATCCAAATCGTGGTGTCTGATCCTGCGCGGGCCACCAACTTTCTTTCGGCGGCTACGACGGCGATGGCGGTCGGTCTGCTAAGCCGGATGGTTCTAACGATTACCCGTCAACGCTTGATCGCGTTCCTTGCGCCACTCGGGTTCGCAATCTTGCCCACTGTTTGGGATTCGGCGGTTTCCACGGAAGTCTATAATGTCAACATCTGCTTCGTCGCGGCGGCAATGTTTGTCACGCTGAAGTGGTATGGGCGTCGATCGGCACGACGCGCGCTGCTTGCGGGCGCCCTGGTCGGGCTCTCGTTCGGGGCGAGTATGGCGAACGGGCTGCTGTTACCGGGCTGGTGCGTGCTGGTGTGGCGTAGATCGCGCGGGAGAAGGGGAGACTTGCTTACTGCGTTTGCAGGCGCAATCGTGGTGGGATTCCTTCTATTGAGCTGGGCGGTCTTCCGCAGTCGCTCGCATCCGCCGCTCGGGACGGAGTATCTGCCGCATCGAGCGGCCGACCTGTGGCCCTACGTGACGGCGGCCCAGTACCGCACCGCCGGGTTCCAGCCCTTTGCGTTCTATGTGGAGCGTTTATGGGAACATCTCCGGCTCTTCTCCGCGTCGTTTCTTTGGCTGGGCTTGGTCGTGGCGATGATCGGCGTGAAGTTTCTTTGGATGCGACATCGACGGATCGCCTTGGCAATGATTCTGATGTTTACCATGAACATGGCGTACTTTACATGGTATCCCTGGCCGGACTACTACGAAATGGTGACGCCTTCGTACTTCATCACGATGCTGGCGTTTGCCGCGGGCTTGGAATCGCTTCATCGTTGGAAATCCAAGACTCGGGTCGACATGTTGGCCAAGGCCGTGACGTTCATCGTGGTGACCACGTTTCTGATGACCGGGCTGAAAGACCATCTTTCTAGAAAGGGTCGAACGCCGGTGACCGATTTGGTGACCGCCTCGTTCGAGGTGTTTGCGCCCGATGCGGTCGTCGTCAGTGTGTGGGACACTTTTGCGCCGATGCTGTATTTCCAAGAGGTTCACGACCTACGGACCGACCTTCGAATCGTGGAATGGTCTGGAGGGGCTCGGAACTACAAGTGGGGAACGGTCACCGATTCGACGGCGTTTGCCATGCGATCGGTTTCCAAACGGCCAGTGTACGTAGAACGTCTCGACCGCACCCTAGTTGATTCATGCACGTGGCAAGCTGTAAGTCCGATTTGGAAGCGTGTGGTTCAGTGTGATGCAGCATCGGATTAGGAACCGAAGAAGCGACGGAGCGACGGAGGGGAAGACCTCTGTCCATCCTTCGGGTACTCCCGAAGGGTGGGGGACGTTGTGAACGACTACTCGTGTGTTTGCAGAGCGCGCAATACGTCCATCCAGTCGGCGTAGAAATAGAGGACCTTCAGCTCGTCATGCAATTCGCGAAGGACGGCGAGGCGCTCTTCCGTGAAGGACCCTTGCCAGACTTGTGCCAGCGGATCGCAGAAGAATATGCGGCAGCCCAGCGGTCGTCGTTCACGGGCGTGGCACTTTCCTTTGGCGGCGGTCCCTTCACCCGTCTACAATCGTCATCACAATAGCGTCGAGCTGTCACGAGTGTTCCGACACAGCTCAAACGATGGGCTGCGCTGGGTGGCATGGGCCCCGATGTACATCGCGATTTGCCCGCGCTCGCAACGCGCGAGGCAGCTTCGACATCGTCTTGTTTGGTGATTTCGTTCATGCGAACAGACATCTGCGCAAAAGATCTCATCGAAGGATCTCGCCGACCCGAAGTGGTCGAAGCGATGCGCGAGTTCT
>JADFIX010000018.1:11700-13547 GCA_022566435.1 Planctomycetota bacterium | reverse complement strand
AGACGCGAAGCAAACGTATCCCCAAACAGGCTCTCCGCATCGGAGCCGACACACGCTGGCTACGGGGTGCCATAGCCATGAGCGGGTTTGCGCGCCTGATATCAGGACAATTCGTGGAGCGGGACATATTCCATCCACGGTCCGGTCTTCCCCAAGTGAGCCGCTTCAGTGTCGCTGACGCCGAGGGAGGAAGGCCAAAGTTACAATTGATGAAATTCCTGCAATCAACGCGATGGCACCGAGCGGGCGCACAGCCGAGTCCTTCGTGCCGGAAATGTCCAAAGATATTTTTCCCGTCGCAATGGGCGTCAAATCGCGATGGTTTCTGAACCGGACGGCGACAGCGCGCGTGATCTCTGCACCGAACAGGAATATCGCGGAGGAATAGAATACCCATAGCAAGAGGACGATGAGGCTTCCTGCGGCGCCGTAGGACGAGGCTATCGCGCTGGTTCCCAGGTACCAACCGATCAGGGATTTGCCGACGGTGAAAAGAATCGCGGTGACGGCCGCGCCGAAGCGTACGTCGCGCCACGATAGCGCGCGATCCGGGAGAATCTTGAAGATCGCGCCGAAAAGCAGAGCGACCAGGACGAGCGAGACCAATGTGTTCGCGACCGACAGCAGAAATTCTCCGAAGGGCAGTCGGGATGTCATCATGCCGCCCAAGGCCGAGACCGCAGCGCTGGCAGCCAGCGAGACCAACAGCAGGAAGCCGAGCGATGCGACCAGCCCAAGGCTCGCTGCGCGGGTCCGCGCTAGGCTCAACAGGGACGTTCTTCGCGGTGGGACTTTCCACATGAGGTTGAGCGTGGATTGCATTTCTCCGAACACCCCGGATGCGCCGACGAGCAAGGTGACCACGGCGACGACGGAAGCCATAAATCCCTTGTGCCCGGACGCGTTCTCGACTGTCGTTTTCAAAAGATCGGATCCTTGAGGACCGAGCAGGCCCGTCAGTTGGGCAGATATCGCGATCTCGGCAGCGTCTCTTCCCGTGGCAAAGCTAGCGACGCCGAGCACAATCAGGAGGATGGAGCGAGTGATGTCGCGGCGTAAAAAGCCATAGACGCCGAATGACTGAGAGCGCCGTCGTCGAAAAATGCCGCAACCGCAGAACGGACAACGGTCCACAACTCCGCGCTCGCAATTTTCATCAACCTCTCCGGACGTTGGCTATCGCCATTAAGTTGCTCGACGAGAACTTGGTTCCGTGTCAACTCGCCGATCGCCCTCGTACACCAAGTCGGCGATGTCCGATGCCTTCGAGCTCCAAGGAGACACTATCGACGGACCGATTCTAGTGTTTGGTCCCGAGGCCCGGCTAGATTTGCCGTGTCACGTTCGAAGCGCTCCCGCGGCCGACACTACGGCACCAGGCGCGCCAAGGGCATTTCGATCGTCAGCGACAGCCCTTCCTCTCTCCAGTCCCTGGAGATGGAACCGTCAAGTCCCACCAGTACTGCTTTCTCGAGAGCGGTGCCAAAACCCTCCCGATCCCGGTCCTGATTGACTATCGCATGAGCAGCTGCCTGCTCCTCCCAGCAGACGCGTAAGGTCTCATCCCTCGTCACCGAAATTTCAACCGCCAACCGACCTTCTGGCGTAGAGAGCGCGCCGTATTTCGCCGCGTTGGTGGCCAATTCGTGAACCAGCAGGGCAAAAGACGTCAGCGCTTTCCCCGACAGCGCGGCATCCGAACTCGACGTTCACTGCTACTTCCAGCACGCCTACGCGGCCGACCTGTGTCCCAAGGGTGGCGCCGTGCTGGACGTGTGCTGTGGACGCGGCTTGTTGATCCCGTTCCTGCGCTATCGTGCCAAGTGCTCACTGTATGTGGGCGTCGA
>JADFIX010000018.1:0-11690 GCA_022566435.1 Planctomycetota bacterium | reverse complement strand
AAAGGATCGCTTCCAGCAAAGCCGCGACGGTCGTGGAAGATCCCGCGAGCTGGTTCTGTCGCAAATCCGGAAGAGTAAGGGCGTGGGCATCCGCCAAAGCCTTCAGCCGTGATCTCAGGTCGGCCGAGAGCTCTTCGACGCTGCGAGCGTTCTTCGCGCTGAGGGAGATCAGTCCGGACGTAAGGCTGAACAGATTCTTGATGCGGTGGTTGATCTCGCGCAGCAGCACGTCCTGCTGCGCCCTGGCATCCTTGTGCAAGGTCAGGTCATGCGTGAGCGTCAGCAGGAATTCGTCCTTGCGGCGGCCAGCTTCCTTGAGCGCTTCGGCTTGCGCTTCCAGCTCGTCCCGTTGCGCGGCGATCTGCTGGCGCTGGCGATAAAGCTGGAAGAACACGTCCGCCTTGCTCCGCAGAATGTCCGTCTCGATCGGCTTTTGGATGAAGTCCACCGCGCCGGCCTCGTAGCCGCGAAAACGCCGCTGGCCGTCGGCCGTTCCCGCCGTCACAAAAATGATCGGGATATGCCTGGTTCGTTCATTGCCGCGCATCAGTTCGGCCAGTTCGAAACCGTTGAGGCCGGGCATCTGCACGTCGACGAGTGCCAGAGCGACGTCGTGGCGAAGAAGAAGTTCAAGCGCTTCGTCTCCTGAACGCGCCTTCAGCAAAACAAGGTTCTCGCGACGCAACAAAGCTTCGAGGGAAAGGAGATTTTCCTCCAGATCGTCGACCAGAAGAAAGTGAACGGGTGGCATGATCGATCTCAAACCTTCTGCAAGTGCGCGGCGATTTCCGCGAGAGCCATCACTTGGGCCCCGGGACACAGACGGATTGCCGCTTCAGGCATTGCGCGTGCGAAAGCATGGTCCGGACGCTGAACCAGCGCCACGCCGCCCAGTTCGAGGACGGCCCGCATACCCTTCGCGCCGTCCTCGTTGGCCCCTGTGAGGACGATCGCGATCAGCGCCGGGCCGTAAGCATCGGCCGCGCTTTCGAACAGGACGTCTATCGAAGGCCGGGAGAAGAGCACAGGCTCGTCGCTTGAAAGCGACAGGCTTTTGTCCGGCTCGACAAGAAGATGATAGTCCGCCGGGGCGAAATATACCGTCCCTCCGACGATCGGCTCCTTGTCGTCCGCCTCCCGGACCTGAACCTTACATTTCGCCCTAAACAGCTCCGCCAGGACGCTTCGCCTGTCGGAAGGCACGTGTACGACCACCATGACGGGGAGCCTGAACTCCGTAGAAAGCGCGGGAAGGATGGCGGAAAGCGCTTCCAGCGCTCCCGCGGACGCACCGATCACCACTGCCTCGGCTTGAGCCGTCATCATGCGCCCCGCTTCTGATAGATTTTCTCTTCCCGAACGAACTCGTCGAAGGATCCGGCGTATTGCGAGAAGCGCAGACTCTCCTTGGCCCCAAGCCCCAAGAACCCCTTGCGGGCGAGAGAGTCCTTGAACAGGCCGACCGCACGGTCCTGCAGGTCCCGGTTAAAATAGATGAGGACGTTGCGACAGGATATCAGGTGCATTTCGGCAAAGACGGCGTCCGTCACCAGGCTGTGGTCGGAAAAAACCACGTTCCGACGCAGGCTCTTGTCGAAAGATACCCTGCCGTAGGCGGCCTGATAGTAGTCGGACAGAGACGACCTGCCGCCGGACTTGCGGTGGTTCTCCGTGAACAGCCGGACGCGGTCGAGCGCGAAGATCCCCCTCTCCGCGGCGTGCAGCGCCTCCTGATTTATGTCGGTGGCGTAGAAGATGGTTCGCTCTTCCAGTCCCTCCTCACGGAAAAGGATGACGAGCGAGTACAGCTCTTCGCCGCCGCTGCATCCGGCGAGCAGCCATGAAAACGAAACGCCTGCGAGGACGACAAGCGTGGCGCGACCCAGTTTGACGGGGATAAACAGGCGTGTGATCGATGGAAACTTGGTGTTGCGCGGCATCGCTTTGCTCATCCATTTCAAACGAAACTTCGTAATCGAGATCGAACGAATTTTGCAGAACGGATCGGTCTTAACGATTCTGGTCGCCCCTTGATCGATCATCGCGAGGCCCAGCCACGAACGCTTAGCCGGCGCTAGTGAGACATTCGATCACGAAGGAGCACAGGTAAACGCAATATAACCCAATGGGCGAGCGATCGCAAGCTATTTCGACCGAAAAGACCGATCCGGATCAACTTCCCGAGCCCGACACAGATGGGGCGGGCGGAATTTTATCGGGCGTACCTATCGCCTGGTAGAGTCGTTTGAGTCGGTCGTGAGCTTGTTGCAGTCGGTCGGGCGGCGTGCCCGAGACGGTCCCCAAGCCGTCGTACGCCGCGATCAAGAGTGGTTCCGCCTCGTCGTAGGCCTGCCGGCCCATAAGTGCCTCACCCAAGACGCTCATCGTGTCGGACATACGCCAGTCGTCTTTGTCGGCGTCCGTTTTCTGAATCTCCATGCACGATCGAAAAATCGGTTCGGCTTCGGCGTACCGCTCTTTTTTGAGTAGAAATCGTCCGAGCCGGGCGAGCGATGTCGCGAGGAGGGCATTCTCCTTGGGAAACGCCCCACGGTAGCGCGAAACGGCGGCTCGGAGTACCTCTTCGACCGCCGCGTCGTTCTGTTCTTGCTCGAGGTATTTGAGCAGCGACTCTTCGAGCGCCTCACGTATCGGGAAATTACCTGGCTCGAGCTGCGCCAGTGCCCGTCGCTGTGTCTCGATTGCGTCATCAAGATGATCGGTCATATGATAAGCGCGGGCAAGGGTATCGAGAAACATCGGATTGGACGCCTGGCTCAAATTGACGGCCCGCTTGGCGACCACCAGCGCGGTCTTCGGGTCGCGCATGTCGAGCGGCTCGTAGGTCAGAAGCACCCATGCGTATTCATTCATCGCGGTTGGACCGCCGTCGCGCATTTCCGCCCTGTGTTTTAAATGGACGAGTCGTTCCCGTTTGTGAATCCGCCACTCATCGAGCTTTCCTTGTTTGTGCAGCGAGTCGGCCAGACCCCGCAAAGTCACAAGCGTCGAAGGATGATCTGCGCCGAGCATATGCCGCTTAATTTCAAGGGTTTCTCGAAAGACGGCTTCGGCCTCCGCATTCTTGTTCTGTCCCAGGAGTATGCTCCCGAGGTTGTTCATGGTCTTGAGAGTCGATGGATGTTCGTCTCCCATCACTCGCTTCTTGATCTCCAGCGCATTGCGGTAGAGGACCGCCGCCTGCTGAGGCTCACCCTGTGACCACAGCCCGATCGCCAAGCTATGCATGGAAGACAGCGTATCGGGATGTTCTTCTCCGAGGACTTGCCGGCGGGCGGCAAGCGCTAGGCGAGTGAGTTGCACCGCCTCCTTGTACTTGCGCTGGTCGTAATAGACTGTGGCCAGGTTGGCCATGGAAGTCAGGGTATCCGGGTGTTCCTTGCCCAGCGCGCTTTGGCGTTGCCCAAGCGTCTCCCTGTACATCCGTTCCGCATCCGCGAAACGACCCTGCTTGCGAAGCACCTCAGCCAGTCTGTTCGCGGAAGTCAGCGTATCGGGATCGGAATCTCCGAGCAATTCTCGCCGAACGCGAAGCGTTTCGGTGGCACGCTTCTCCGCTTCGGTCCAGCGACCTTGTAGGAACAACAGATCCGCCAACAGACTCTTCGTGTGAAGTGTACGGGGATTCGCTTCGCCGAAGACGCCTGCCGCGAGCGATTCGGCTCTTCGCAGGTGCTTGTCAGCGAATTCATATTGCCCCAGAGCCAGATAGGCCCTGCCGATGGTCGTACGCAATGATGCCTCGACACCGGGTTGTCCCTCGAGATCCTTGTCGATCCGGGCGGCCGTTTGGTCGAGAATCTCCCGAAGCATGGTCGTGTCCCGTCCCAGTGCGACCGACGGACCGACGCCCTCGAGCATCGATTCCAGGAGACTTGCGACTTGCTCCGATCGGACCGCCTCGGATTCGGCGAGTTTCGCGGAATGACTGGCCTGAACGTATAGCGAGAAGCTGACCACGGTCGCGACGACGAGCGTCAAGAATGCAAGGGCGAAGGCCGCAAACACGGCTTTGTTTCTTCGAACGATCATGGCCATCTGGTAGGCGAGGCTCGCTCGGCGGGCCACGATCGGCTCGTGGTGAAGATATCGTTCGATGTCCAGCCTAAGATCGGACGCCGATTGGTATCGTCGTTCGCGGTCCTTTTCCAACGCTTTGGCGACGATGGTTTCGACGTCTCCGTGGAGACTGCGATTCCACGAGCTCAATTTCGTCGGCGGACTTTCACGGATGACGCGGGTGGCCGCGGCGATCGTCTTGTCTTTGACTTCGTAAGGAGGGTGGTCCGTAAGAAGCTCGAAGAAAACCACGCCCAGCGCGTAGACATCGCTCCTCGTATCGATGTCATGCGGGTCGGCTTCGCATTGTTCGGGCGACATGTACTGCAGGGTGCCGATCAGTTGGCCCACGTCGGTTTGCAGTGTGGCAACCGCCATATCGCTGTCGGTACTTCGCGCTACGCCGAAATCGATGACCTTGATCTGCCCCGATGAATCCACCAAGATGTTGCTCGGTTTCAAGTCGCGATGAATGATTCCCTTTTGGTGGCCGTGATGGACCGCATCACATACGTCCATGAAGAGCGCCATCCGCTCACGAGGTTCCAAGCGTTTTTCACTGGCGAATTTCGTAATCGATTTGGCATTCGGGATGTACTCCATTGCGAAGTAGGGCATCGTCCCGCTGTCATCGCTGTGCGTTCCGGCCTCGTAGATTTGCGCGATTCCCGGATGTCGCAGTCGGGCAAGTAGTTGGGCCTCGAACTCGAATCGGCGAAGCGCACTGCGAGACGCGATACCTTGTCGCATGATCTTGACCGCCACCGTGCGGCGCGGGTTTTCCTGTACGGCCTCGAATACCGTTCCCATTCCGCCGGAGGCAATCTCCCGTTTGATGTGGTACTGCCCAATCCGTTTCGGTCGCGAGGGGGCGGGGATGGGGTTATGCATCGTTTCGGTCGCTTCGCTACCATCCGACGACTCATCATGCGGCGATTCTTCCCGGTCGACAGACGAGGATTTCTCGGGATCGGCGTCGCGCGGTGGACGATCGGAATTCATAGCTCAGTCCTCAAAGCGGCGTCCGAGACTGTTCGACGTATGGAACGCGCCGACGCCGATGCCCGGTTCAGCCGGCGTTAGCGTTTCAGAACAATCTACCATTAGTTGCCCGTAGAGCGAACGTATAACGCAAATGCGAACGTTGGTCTACGGGTCTTGGTCCTGGACCGCGATAGGCTATTCGGCCGACCCGGTTGCGCGGGTCGCACTGGGCGCGAATCTAGCTGTGAAACGTCTACTGAAACGCTCATGCACGCCGGCACGTCAGAAAGTCGGCGAGTGTCGCTGACGGTTCTCTTGGCGATTTCGAGATATGATACAGGCCAGCCGAGGACAAGGTCTACTTACGCCCGGCTCGGTTGCGTTGCCGATTCGCTTCGAACAGGCAGACGCCGGTGGCGACGGAGACGTTTAGGCACTCAACCGCGCCGGCCATCGGTATCCGAACCAGCACGTCGCATTGTTTTTGCGTCAGACGGCGCAATCCGGAACCCTCGAAACCCATGGCGATGGCCAGGGGGCCGGTGAGATCGGCGTCGTAGAGCGTGGCTTTGGCCTCGTCCGAGGTGCCGACGATTCGCATGCCGTCGCCCTGCAACTCGCCGAGCGTGCGTACAAGGTTGGTGACTTGAACGAACGGAACATGTTCGGCCGCTCCCGCAGCGATGCGGCGAACGGTATCGGTGAGCGCCACGGCGCGATCCTTCGGTGCGATGACCGCATGAACGCCGGCCGCATCAGCGGTGCGAAGGCAGGCCCCGAGGTTGTGCGGATCCTGCACGCGATCGAGAATCAACAGAAGCGGCTCTGCGACTTTCTCGAGCAGCGCGTAGAGCTCATCTTCGGTCCGCGCCATGGCCGTGGCCGTATAATCCACATGCTTGGTGGCCATCGGTATTCGCATTTTTTGGCGTCGGCCCATGAGTCGGCCCTCGGTCCATCCATCACGGTATTCGTAGCAACGATCCGCTCGTCGCCCACTTGTGATGAATCTACAGGCGGTCGCGGCCAGCGGCAATGTTAGGTTTTGGGGGTTCCATGCTACCCGCAGGCCCGTCGCGTGCATGCCCCCGATTTGCGGCGACTTGCGTAGGAAAGATTGGCTTGCGGCCGCTCGCGATGGGCAAAACCGCTGAAGTCCGCGCCGCCGTGCGCACCGATCGAAGCATCATGGCGGCGCCCGCTTCTTGCGGGCTTGGCCATGGCACCCGTGATTATTCCGGCCTTCCGAACTAGGTCGGAACGGCACTCGGCGTCTCAGTTGATCCACGCCGCCTTTCGCACTCCGACACCGATTACCTTCTTGCACTTCGGACAGATGAACATGTACTCGGCGTTGATCGCGTCGAGTTGCCGCCAGTGGACTTCGGACAATCGCTTTTCGCAATGTGGACACAGTGGATCGTAGGCGGCCTCTTTGGAAGCGAGCTCTGGTGGCATGCGAATCTCCTCTTCTTGTCTTGATCGGCACTTTCTTGGAGCCGGGCGTCGGGGCGAGTTCCACCCGGACCGGTGAGCGTCCTCGTGTACCGCCAAGGTTGATTCTGCGAGTTTGCAAGCGGGCCACTCATTCGTGCTTCTTCCTCATTCGCACGAATCAGACGCGGTACTTATGCTCAGGAAGCGTCGCCTTCACGCGCCCTATTCGGTTGCGTTCAGTACGGCGAGCGTCAGCGACCCGGCTCTTGGTCAACCCGCATATTTGAGGGCGGCGATACACTAGCCGCGCCCGAGTATAGCTTAACAAGGCGGCTGGCCGACAGCGACTATAATATCCCGTCTACTTGATAACCGGCAATCCCGTGACAGGCGGTGGAATAAACAGGTCTCTTTCGCGACTGGTCAATTGGTGTTCCTGAGCAGGCCCAGGAGGAAGATTCTGGGTGCCATGGGTGCCATGGCCAAGCCCGGTATTCCCGGGCGCCGCCATGCCGCCTCTCAAGAGTTCGCACATGACCATTACGCGTTTCCATCAATCGGCGGAATCGAGTTACTGTCCGGTACGAGCGGTACTGATCTCCCATCTACCTAAAGACCTCCACTGGACCAGTACCAATCTTCCGGGTTTTCCGCCAGGTCACGTCGTATCGGATTCAGATGGATATAGTCGATCGTCTTGCGGATGGTCTTCGCGTCAATCAGATTTCGATCATACCCACCGCCGCGCTGCCAGAAACGATGGGCTACTCTTCCATTCGGTTGGGCATCGCGCATTCGTCGAAGAAAGGACGGAGCATTCCGCCGTACGTACGAGAGGGCATGCCTTGCCACCGGTCGCTTGATTGCGAGAAGAATGTTCGAAATCGAGTACGTTGCTTTGCGTGGGTAGATTAGGAGGTGAACGTGCTCCGGCATGAGCACGTACGCCCAAACGTCGAATGCGAGTTCTCGCCTTGCCGTGTCAATGGCATCAGTCAGCCACGATCTCAACCGATCCTTCGCAAGGAATTCCTGGCGTCCGAAACAACTGAAGGTCAACGCGTGTACGTCGCCGGGAATGTCATATCGCACCACACTTTTTTCGTATCGTGCGATTTGTTTGTGCCGCCTCGGGTTCGGGAGGGACAGGCTGCATGATGCTTCATCGTACATGGCGGCGCTTCGCTTGACCATGGCACCCAGCACCCGGCGTGTGTCCTGTATCCGGCATGGCGGCGCTTCGCTTGACCATGGCACCCGCTTTTCGACTACTGCACTTGCAGCAGCATTCGTCGATCCCGCATGGCGGCGCTTCGCTTGACCATGGCACACGGCGCGATCCGGCCCCACCGTTCCTTCGGCGGGCCGGGCGCTCCGATCGTACCCTGTCGCCTTGCCGGTTCAGTGGCCCATGGCGCCGATCGTCGTGGGGGCGTCTCGCCGATCGGAAAACCGAATGCGTCCGTTTCTCTGATCGAATGTGACGTTGAACTGACGCAGGATGGCCGAACCGATATTACCCACGCCCGAGCTGTTGAGCATGTCGATGAACACCAGTTTCGGTTGCTCGAAAGTGTGGCTGCCGATCCTGACGTCGCCGTCGAGGTCGGCCGCGAGAATATCGAACGAGCTGTTGACGGTTCGTGCATGGCCGACGACGGTCGGTTTGCTCTTTAGCTTGAGTCGATCTTGCACGTTTTCGGGCAATGTAAAGCCGCCCGGCGATCCCGAATCAATGTGGGCGTCGAACGCGACATCGCCCACGTGCAGTTTGATGGTGGGAAGCCCCTCACCGTCGGTTTCGAATTTAATGACATCCTTACCATTCACCGGCGGAAGCTCGCCGCGCGTGAGGCGCATTTCGTTGTTGGCATAATCGAACGTCACGAGCAAGTCGGTGAGCATCATCAGGCCGATGATGCCGCGAGTGTCGGACAATCCGTGACCGAACGCCGCCGGTCGTTCCCACGAATTCGCATTTACGCCCGTGAGCACCACGTCGCCGATCGAGACGGTGTCCAGTCGAACGCGATCCACCTCGATGGCCTCAGGATCGCTCGGATCGCCCATATGTGACTTGCCGGTCGCTTTCAAATTGAGCTCTTTTGCAAGATCCGAATTGATCAGCATACCCTGCGCGCCGGTGTCCAGAATGAATCGAAACGGGCCCATGCCGTTGATCTTGGCTTCGATCGTCGGCCGGGACGCATCGGCATCGAACGGCACCGTGACGACGGGGCTCCTTAGCTCGGTTTTGTCCGGTGGCCGCGGTGTGTCGTCATCCTCGATGGCCGGTGCTGAAAGCAGCGGCGCCGCCATAAGGCAGATCAGGATCGTGGTTTTCCGTGAATTCATGCGAGTTCCTTTCTAATCAACGGTTTGTTGCGTGGAGCGCAACATGTGTCATTTAGTACGATTCGGACTATCAAGGAGACGTTGTCGTCCGGCGAGACCTGTCAAGAATGTTGTCGAGAAACGTCGGGACGACGTGGAATGGGCCTGCGAAGGAGAAGGCCCAACCGAGGAATTGGGGCGTAGATGTCGGCGGCGTCTTTCAGGGAGGCATGATCCAGTGCAGTCAGTTGCCGGACTTCGACAGGGACGGCACGCCCGATGTTTGTGACCTCGACGACGACGACGACGGCGTCCCGGACGTGGCCGACGCCTGCCTGAACCCGCCCGCCCCCGGGGGCGTTGACGGTGACGGACGTCCACTCGGCGACCTAAATGGTGATTGCGGCGTGGACCTAAACGATTACGCGGTGTTTCAGACCAATCTCGGTGGGCCCTAGACGCCCGTTTTCGTCGGTCGTCATTTGTCCTCTTTCGATTCTTCCTTCGGCACCTTCGCCCGCCATTCGGCGGCTTTGGCGTCGTAGCCCTTGCCCGGCTCGGCGGCGTGCCAGGATTCGTAGAGGTCAAGGAGCGCTTCGACGATCCCGGCAGTGCGCCTATGTTCGGGACCGAGCGAGTTCGTGAAGCCATCGTACGCCTCTAGAAGCGCCGCCTCAGCTTCGACGAACTGCTCCATTGCCGCGAGCGTGCGACCGTGTTGACCCAGCGCACCGAAACGAAACGGGTGGGAGTGCGGGAGTTTGGCTCTTGCCCCCCGGACCGCTTCGGCGCCCAGCGTTTCTGCTTCCTCCAACCGCCCTAGATTACGCATCAGACGTCCCATGTTGTGGATAGAGATCAGCGTACTCGGGTGCTCGTCGCCCAGGAGCCGGCGGTTGCCCTCCAGCGCCTCGCGGGAGTAGGGCTCGGCCTCGTCCAGCTTGCCCATCGCCTGGAGCAGGTCGCCCATGTTGCTGATCGAGAACAGCGTGAACGGGTGGTCGTCGCCCAGGACGCGGCGATTGCCCTCCAGGGCCTCGCGGTAGTAGGGCTCGGCCTCGTCCAGCTTGCCCATCGCCAGGAGCAGGACGCCCATGTTGTTGATCGATATCAGCGTGTCCGGGTGGTCGTTGCCCAGGACTCGGCGGCGGGTCTCCAGGGATGCCGCCTGCAAGGGCATCGCGGGGTCATAAAGACCGATCTTCCGGTACGTGTCGGCTACCGTCTGCTCAAGGTCGGCGCGAACGAGCGGCTGGTCGGCGAAATCCTTATGGATCGTCTCCACCGCGCGCGCGAGCACGTATTCATCGACCACCTTCAGTGCAAGGTTGGTGGCGTTGACCTCGCCGATGAGTCGGTCAAACGGCGCCAAAGATGTTTCAACCTCTTGCGGTGTCAAGTCTTCTTTTTGTTCCAGCCCTTTGCCGATGCCCTCGCGAAGTGCGTGGATGATCCCGCGACCCATCGTCTCGGCGTCGATGTCGCTGAGCATGGATTGCTGGAATTCGGTGACGGTCTCTAGGGTGTCACGGGCTTCTTCCGCTTCCTTGCGGGCCCGGGCCTGCTCCTGTTCGGCGGCGACGGCATCCAGGCGGAGCCCGTCGGCACGGGTGTACATCACGCTCATCCAGACGCCGAAACCGCTGATCAGCAGGAACAACACAACCACAAAGCAAAAGGGGGCCTTGTGCCGGGAGATAAGCTTCTTGAACTGATACATCGCACTCGCCGGTCGGGCGCTGATCGGCTCGTTGCGCAGGTAACGGCCAAGGTCGTCACTCAGTTCGATGCAGGAACGGTAGCGCCGGTCGCGGTCCTTCTCCAACGCCTTCAGGACGATGGTCTCCACGTCGCCGCGAAGCGTTCTGTTCAAGGTGCTCAGCCTGGTGGGTTCCTGCTCGCGAATGATCCTTGTCGCTTCGTGGATGGCCGTGCCTTTGAGGTCATAGGGCAGCCGCTCACAAAGCATCTCGTAGAAGACGACGCCGAGGGCGTAGACATCGCTGCGGGTGTCGATGTCGTGGGGGTCGGCGGCGCACTGCTCGGGGCTCATGTATTGCAAAGTGCCGATGAGTTGGCCGACATCCGTCTGCAAGGTGGTGACCGCCATGTCGGAGTCGGTACAACGCGCGACGCCGAAGTCGATGATCTTCACCTGGCCGGAGGAATCGACGAGGATGTTGGAGGGCTTGAGGTCGCGGTGGATGATGCCCTTCTGGTGGCCGTGATGGACGGCCTCGCAGACGGCGGAGAAGAGCTTCATGCTTTCGCGGGTACCGAGCTTCTTGTCTTTGGCGTAGTCGGTGACCGCCTTGGCCCCGACGATGTACTCCATGGCGAAGTAGGGGACGGTGACCTCGCCGTCTTTGTGGGTGCCTGCGTCGTAGACCTGAGCGATGCCGGGGTGACGAAGCCGGGCGAGCAGTTGCGATTCGTACTCGAAGCGGCGCAGGGCGGAGCGCGAGGCGATGCCGGCGCGCATGAGCTTGAGGGCCACGGTACGGCGGGGTTTCTCCTGGAGCGCCTCGTAGACCGTACCCATACCACCCGATGCAATCGCCCGCTTGATGCGGTACTGCCCGATGCGCTTGGGAATGCCCGCAGCGCCGGGCGACGGTGTGTGCTCTTGCGTTTGGGTCGGCGGCAGACCGCCGGTCTCCGTTCGATCGATCCCATCTTCCTGGTTCGTCATTTATCTCTTTCTCTGTCACCCGACGGAGCGAAATCGTCCCCCCAAGTCCGAAGGACTTGATTCTATGAAAGAGCGTTCTCCTGCAGAATTCGTTGGACGGCGTATCCGTGTGAGATCGCCAAAACGGAATTCTTTCTACAGGAGAACCCCACGATGTTATTTG
>JADFIX010000802.1 GCA_022566435.1 Planctomycetota bacterium | reverse complement strand
AGCAAGCCGACGGCACGAGGAACGGCGACGTACGTTACTTCATCAGCAGTACGTTCATGAGCGGCAAGCGTTTTGCCGAAGCCGTTCGCGGCCACTGGGCCATCGAGAATTCACTACACTGGGTTTTGGATGTGACCTTCGACGAGAACCGCAGTCGCACGCTGCGGCGGATATCCGGCGTTCCGAGGCTGAATGCGGAGTAGTTAGCTGTGGGTCTTGAAGACCCTGTTGGGCGCGCTCCGGCAACCGCTTGCGCTCCTCGAGCAGAAAGCCACGGCTTCCGCTTGTTATAACGCACAGAGCAAGCGCCGGTGTGGGCTTATCGTAGACGTAAACGCGCTCTTGATCGGTGGGTGGCTTAACCGCTAAGATAGCCGCCTTCGTGAAGCTGAACCTCGTGACACTGTGGAATCTGTTGCAGGTACTTGAAGTCTGGGACTGCTCGATAACCGACGATCGCGCCCTCATTCCCGAAAAACACGGGCCGTCGGATGGCGGCCCGTGCCGAGAATCACTAGTCAGCCATTTTTCGAAGACCGGAGAATCTACTGTCGATCGGCCTTTCGCGCTTTTGCACGGTCAACGATGGTGACGTGGAGTGTCGAATCCGTGCGACATTCGATCGCTAATGCATCGGCGTCGCGGAGAAACGTATGCTTGCTCCCGGCGAGGCTGACGGTAAACGTGCCTGCGGCATCGCGCGACGCCCGAAACAGAAAGGTCGCCAGCAAGCCCGGCTCTGCCACATCCACCGAGTCCGTCAGTTGAACGGCGCCTGCCTCTCTCGTTTTGACGCTCGTCGCGTCCAGGGCGTTTCCCCTACCGAAAACGTATCCGGGCCGGCTCTCGTCGATTACGATCTGCGCCAACTCGAGCGATCCTCGCTTCCCTCCTTCCACGTCGAGCGTGACCTGGAAGGTCTGGAGGTCTTCGACGTCTGCGACGAGCACGTCGATCGCGATGTGACCTCCGGCCCGCAAGATAGGCCGATCCGCTGTGAGCAAGATACGAGTTTGCGATTCGGTTACACCCGCGAGCACTGGGAGCCCGCCCAAAAAAGTCGCCACAAGAACAGAGAGTCCGATGGTCTCCAATTTGATTGTTTTCTTGACCGTATTCATGATTCACTCCTTTTTGTTTTTCGCATTGTTATGCGTTGATACCATTTTCGAATTCATGTTTCACCATACGCCTGAACCAAGACCGTCATTTACGGGCACTGTGTCAAATCGGGACCCGGGTACTCTTGACCCTGGAAGCCCAGGATAATCACGAATACGTCACCGATATTGACAATCAGGTTAATCTGGTCGCCGTTCAGGTTCGGATGGACGTCCGTCACCGACAAGTGCGTCGCGTTAAAGGCGCTGGGGTTCTGGAACGTCTTGATGCCCGCCACGGCGTCGTCAATGTTCACCGCACCCTGTGGCGCCGTCCATTTGCCAGCGATCCCGTCGAAGAATCCGACCACATCGCCGTGCCACTTGACCCCCGGCTTGACCTGTGTGTCGAACAAGGCGTCTGCCGACAAATCGCCGCCGGACTCGGCCGCAATGGCATAAGTCGTCGTCGGGACGATCGGACAACCGGTCAGATGCACCACGGGGCAGCCGGTCCAATCTGGTTCCGACACCGGTTTCGTCGTTGTGACGACCGAAATACAAGTCGCAGGGGAGAGCCCTGCGCCGTCGACTGGCGCGGTCGCCCACCACGGCCCGGAGCCGGTGAGGCCGGTGACCTGCGTGCTATCAATCTCCACGCGTATATGAAGGCTTGACGGGTTGGTTTGCCCCGCACCACGCGGATCGATGGAGATGTAGCGATTCTTAAGGATGTCGTGCGGAGCCGGTGCAGGTGCCGGCGACTCGATGACGCAATCGTCCGGGATGCCGTCGCCATTGGCGTCATTATCGGAAATGAGTGACCATTCGACGAGAGTTCCAGTATCGAGATTGGCGCCATCAAACACACTCAGCGTCCACGACCCGGCCGCACTCTCCCCATTGAAAGTACTTAGCGCGCTCGCAAGGCCTGACGAACCGGCATTCGGACGGAGCGACACACCACCGACCGGCGGACACTCGTTCTCAATGTCGGAGATCGCAGCGTCGTCAAAGATGCAATCGACGTTGTCCTCGCCACAGCCGCAGCATTCGTTATCGGTGCAGAGCGGGGCGACTTCGGCGAGGCCGATCCGGCTCATCAACGCCACTTCCGTTCCGGTATCGTCATGTCGAAGCGTAACCAGCAGATCGCCGACCCAGGTGTGCTCAATCTGCAACGATACTTTGAGATCGTTAACGATTCCGCCGTCCGTTACGACAATAGTTGACACGGCCGAGGGATCACTCAACCCATCGGCCGGACAATCCGGGATTCCGATGTTTGGCGAGAGCGACTCCGTTCCGCCTAAATCACATTCATCGGGAATACCGTTTCCGTTGCAGTCGTTACACGCAGGATTGCCCTGGCAGACGGCGATGTCGATGGCGTCGTCCACGCCGTTGCCGTTGCAGTCTAGCCCGGACTCGATTACCTCGACAATTGTGGGGTTGACTGTGCACCCTGCCGGGCAGACGGTACAGGTCGGTTCCTGGCCGTATGGGCCGACGCTCAGATCAAAAGGCGGCGTAGAGCAGGCTTCGATGGTGAAGCAGGCCGGCGCGTTGGCAATCGGCGCGGCACTGAACATTCCGCAAAAGGACGGAACCAGGACCCTGTTAATGCTGTCAACGAACCGTGGGACCAGGGCGGACGCGGGCGAACAGGCGTCCGCGCCGCGTACACGAAGGTCGC
>JADFIX010000801.1 GCA_022566435.1 Planctomycetota bacterium | reverse complement strand
TCACGTTTCCCGAAGAGGCCGCGACCTCAATGCCCGGCGTTCCCACCCATCCCACACAGGCCTACGAGATTCTGGTCGCTGCGGCGATCATCGTCGTCTTCGCCATGCTCGACCGCGAGCGATGGCGGGGGACGATGCTGTTTTGGTTCCTGATCATGTACGGGCTGGGTCGGGCGGCCACCGAGTTTTTTCGCGCCGATTTGGCGGACCGCGGATTGATCATCGGACCGCTTTCCCTTTCGCAGGTGCTCTGTCTGGTGGCGGCGGCCGTGTCCACTTATGTGCTAGTAATATGGCACAAGCGAAACGGTTCGAGCCGGGCTTCGTACGTATCCCCGTAGGGTGCGTCCCGGACGTCCCGGACGCACCGCTTTGCTTGGGTCAGGTGCTCTGTGCCGCGAAGACATGGCGGCGCTTCGCTTGACCATGGCACCCATGGCACCTCATGGCACCCTATCGCCCTGGGCTACTTTCTTGAACACCGATCAGGGTTCGTTGTCCGCGTCGTCGGCCTTCGGCAATTTCGCCCGCCATTCGGCTGCATTGGCGTCGTACCCCTTTCCCGGCTCGGCCGTGTGCCAGGCGTTGTAGAGGTCACCGATTCTTTTTACGGCGTTTCTGGTGGCGGCGTGCGTCGCGCCGCGTTCGGCCTCGATGATCGCGTGGCTTCGAATCAGCAACCGCTGGGCCTCTTCGAAGCGTCTCAACGCGATAAGCGTCTCACCGAGTGAGCTTTCGACGTAGGCGATTTCCCAATGATCATCAGGAAATGTCTTCCCTAAGATGGCGATAGCTTCGCGGTGCATGTCTTCGGCGGCTTTGTTCTCACCCTTGACGTGCTTGAGTCGCGCGAGATCGTTTTGCGTGACCGCGACGTTGGGATGGTCCGGGCCGAACAGCTTGCGGCGCATGGCCAGGGCATCAGTGAGAAGTTGTTCGGCCTCCGGCAGATTCCGTTTGGCTTCGCGCAGCATCGTCCCGAGATTGGACATTCCCTCGGCCACGTCCGGGTGGTCTTCGCCTAGCAACGTGCGGCTGACTGCGATCGACTTGCGATACATTTGCTCGGCGGCGTCGAAGTCTTCCATAGACTCGAGGCTGATCGCCAGGCCGCGCATCACGGTACCGATGAGGGGATGCGCGTCTTCCCCGAAGAGTTTTTGCAACAGATCGAGCGCCTCGCGATAGAGTGCGATCGCATCGTCGTAGTGTTCATTGGCCGAGGTTAAGGCGGCGAGATTGACCAGGCTGAATACGATATCCGGGTCGTCCGGTTCGAGGTGTATTCGATCATGGGCCAGAGTCACACGGAAGAGTACTTCGGCACCGGCGAGGTCGCCTTTGGCGTAGAGCAAGACGGCAAGGTTTCCTTGCGCGGTCGCGAGTTCCGTACTGTCGTCGCCTTTGAGGGTGCGCATCAGAGCGACTGACTCACGCAGCAAGGATTCCGATTCGTCAAGCCTTCCCACGTCATGAAGCAGCAGGCCGAGATCCGAGAGACTGCCGGCATAGTCGACGTGCTCGACCCCGACGCTCGACCGCGCGGCCTCGACCGAGGCGCGTAAGTGAACCTCCGCCTTCTCGAAAAGAGCCAGGTTGCGATAGGTATTGCCGACGGAGCTGTGGACGGCGGCCGCGACATGTGGCTGGTCGGCCAGATCGGTTTCGATCCTCGCGGCAATGTCGTCGAGCAGTTCGCGGATGGTCATTTCGGAGGGGCTTCCCCCTTTGGGGTCGGCCGACTCGAGCATGTCCACCATGAAGTCGTTGATGGCCTCGGCCCTCGATGCCTGGCGCACTGCCTGCTGTTCCGCGAGAACTGCCCGTCCATACAACACCGACATCGTCGCGCCGTAGCCGATCGCAAACAGGAGAAATGTGACGATGACGGCGACGGCCGCCCGATATCGCCGAATCGTCTTTCTAAAGACGTACCACTTGCTGTCTCGCTTGGCGTCGATCGGCTCGCCGGCAAGGTAGAGTTCAATGTCTTTGTGAAAGTGCTCGACCGACTGATAGCGACGGTCGGGGTTCTTTGCCAATGCCTTCAAGACGATGGCATCAATCTCGGGGCCGACTCTGCCTTCCCCGGTACCCCTGCGGTTCAGATCGGGCCCTTTCGAGCTGGGCGGATCGGGCTCCAGGTCGGTAATGGCCTTGATCACATCGGACATCGACTCGCCGGTCTCAAACGGTCTGCCGCCGGTCAACATTTCGTAAAGAACAATGCCGAGTGCGTAAACGTCCGTGCGAATGTCGATCTTGCTCGGCACGCCCTCGGCCTGCTCGGCCCGGACCTCTGTTACCTCGTGATGACAGCTTACGTCGGCGCCGCTACCATCGGGCAGGTTTACGCCGGGTTGCGGGCCCTGGGATCCTCGCCGTCGCTTGATGACGGTCTTGTGACACAACTCCAAGATCTCTTCGCCGTGCTGGAAACCGCTTGCCAACACACGGACCGTGCGCTCGCAGAGGTGACGGGTAAGTACTTCGAATTGCCGCCGGCCATCGAGCCGCCGAAGTGACCTTCCCCTGCGTCACCCCTCCGGTTCCCCTCGACGGACTCCCCGCAGGCGTGGCCGTGTCGAGCTCGGGTTCCTGGCTTCGCGTTATACTCCTTTTGAGTTGGACCTCCGGAGGACTGAGCGACACCTTCCGGCGTGAAGCGTGTCGTCCCTCCGGGAATTGGAGGTTTTGCGCGTGGTTCGATTCCCATGGCTTGCGCCATGGGCTCTTGTTCGATCGCCCCTCCGGGGCTGAGGAGCTAGACGAGCAAGACCCGACACGCGAGATCAAACAGGT
>JADFIX010000800.1:636-2808 GCA_022566435.1 Planctomycetota bacterium | reverse complement strand
AGCTTGTAAATGATGGTCATCGATGTTCCCATGCTCGAGGAAATGCGTATCGCGGCGGTCCAGCGGTTGCTGGCACAGCGGCATGCCGAAGGGCATTGGGTCGGGGAATTGTCCGGCAGCGCACTGTCGACGGCCACTGCCGTATGTGCCCTCGAACTCCATCGGCGCGAAAGCGAATCCTCGTCGGCGTCGGACCTCAGCATGATCGATGGTCTGGTTGGGAAGGGTCTCGCCTGGCTTCGCGAATACCAAAACGCCGATGGCGGCTGGGGCGATACGATCGACAGCCCGAGTAACATCAGCACCACGGTACTCTGTTGGGCGGCGTTGGGAATTCGTCGAGCAGATCGGGATCTTGGCGAAGAAGTGCTTTCGCACTGCGAGCGGTGGTTGACGGGGCGTGTCGGCACGCTGACCCCGGCACGGCTTGGCCGGGCGATCTGCGATGCTTACGGCGTCGATCGCACGTTCTCCGCCCCGATTCTCACCATGTGCGTGCTGGCCGGAAGATTCGACGACGCCGAGGATGCCTGGGAACACGTTCCCTCATTGCCGTTCGAGCTCGCGCTCGTTCCCCATCGTTGGTACCACAAAATCGGGCTGCCGGTGGTTAGCTATGCCTTACCGGCGTTGATTGCGATCGGGCAGGCGCGTCACTATCACCGGCCGACTCGGAATCCGCTCGCCCGACTGGCGCGCCACATGGCCCGCGAAAAAACGCTCGCTGCGCTTTTGCCTATGCAGCCTGCCTCGGGCGGCTATCTGGAAGCGGCGCCGCTCACCAGTTTCGTGGTGATGAGCCTGGTCTCCATCGGGCAGGCCGATCATCCCGTCGCGAAAAGCGGGATTCGTTTCCTGGTGAATTCCGCGCGACCTGACGGCTGCTGGCCGATCGACAGCAATCTTGCGACTTGGACGACAACGCTGGCAGTAGGCGCGCTATCCGCCGGGCCGGCGGGCGGCGATTCGCTGTCGAGGAAGGATCAGCGGGCGATTGCCGCCTGGCTTCTGGATCAACAGCACATGCAGATCCATCCCTATACCCATTCGCCGCCCGGTGGCTGGGCTTGGACGGATCTTTCCGGTGGCGTTCCCGACGGCGACGATACGCCGGGTGTTCTTCTCGCCTTGTGGCGGTTTCATCGAGATGAAGACGACGTAGAGCGTCGCGCGCGAATCTTTCAGGCCGCGTTGGACGCCGTGCAATGGCTACTAGACCTTCAAAACAAAGACGGCGGGATCCCCACGTTTTGCCCTGGATGGGGTAAGCTGCCGTTCGACCAGTCCAGCCCTGATCTGACCGCACACACACTTCGCGCGTGGACGGTGTGGCGCCGTGCCATGCCAAAGGCCCTTCAGCCACGCCTTAACCGAGCCATGAACGCCGCGATTGGGTTTCTCGTTCGTTCGCAAAAATCCGATGGAACCTGGGTGCCCTTATGGTTTGGGAATCAGGGGACAACCAACCTGGAGAATCCGCTCTACGGGACGGCCAGAGTACTGCTGGCAGCCAAATGCCTGGCACGTGACGCCGACATGAAAAAGCGGTGGGAAGATTCACTCTCGATGGCGCGAACGTGGTTGCTATCCGCGCAGAACGACGACGGGGGGTGGGGGGGCGATGCGGGTGTGACTCCGACGATTGAGGAGACCGCACTGGCCCTGGAAGCATTGGCGGAATCGGTCGCGTCCATCGCGGACGGCGATCTACCCAGCGAGTGCCAGGACCTGGAACGGGCAATTGTCCGAGGTGTGAGGTGGCTTCACCGAGCAACGGCTGGCGGCACGCGGTTTCCGACTTCGCCGATCGGTCTGTATTTTGCCAAGCTGTGGTACTCGGAAAAGCTCTATCCCGTTCTCTTTACGGTGGCGGCGCTGCAACGTGTTTCCCGGCTCTGTTCGGGGACCGTGTCGGATACGTTTTCAAAATCGCTGGGTGTACAAGCGACGTGATTCACACTACAGCGCAAGGTCATTTGTACCGCAGGCTTCTAGCCTGCCCGAGTTGCCGTACCGCGGGCTTTTAGCCTGCCCGAGCTGCGAGCACGATGCAGGCGGGATGCCTGCGGTACGAGTTCATGACAAGTTTGCGCTGCAGTGTGAAGCACGCCCTTGGTGTCCGAGCGTATCTGTGGCTAGACCTTGCCGCCCGACAGGGAAATGAAAATGCGC
>JADFIX010000800.1:0-626 GCA_022566435.1 Planctomycetota bacterium | reverse complement strand
GATTGAGCACTACCTTGGTGTGCAGGCCTGTCTGCGGCTATATTCTTTAGCCGTTGAAAAGTAGAGCGATCTAAGCGACGATGAAAACGCCAATCTATCTTGACTACAACGCCACCACGCCGACCGATCCGCGCGTGGTCGAGAAGATGCTGCCTTTTTTCACCGAGCGGTTCGGCAACGCGGCAAGCCCTCACCATCAATGGGGTTGCGAGGCTGCCGAGGCCGTTGAACGGGCGAGGGAAGAGGTCGCGCAACTTATCGGCGCCGACCCCCGCGAAATCATTTTCACCAGCGGCGCGACCGAGGCGGTCAATCTGGCCATCAAGGGTGTCGCCGCCTCGCCCGCGTACCGGCAGCGGCGGCGGCATATTGTCACCGTCGCCACGGAGCACAAGGCCGTACTCGATACGTGCCGCTACTTGCAGGACAACGGATGCGAAATCACGTTCTTACCGGTCGATTCGGATGGGTGTCTGAGTCTCGAGGAACTGGATCGAGCGGTGACGTCCGACACACTGCTCGTGTCCGTCATGCACGCCAATAATGAAACGTGCGTGATTCATCCCGTCAAAGAAATCGCCGGGCGCTGCAAGCAGAAGGGCGTCTTGTTTTTCACGGATGCGACG
>JADFIX010000799.1 GCA_022566435.1 Planctomycetota bacterium | reverse complement strand
CAAGCGGACAGAGTGTCGGCGTTGCGCATCATCCGCAACCATTGGCCGGGTGCCATCCTCTTGGTGGGCGTTGTCTTCAGTTTGGTGTTTTGCCTGATCTCGATTTTTCTCGAACGATTGGCTGAGGAACGCGGCTTTCGAGACATCAAGGTCTTCTTCCTCGTATACTGCCCCACGGCCATCATGCTGCGTCTGGCGTTTCGCCGAATTCCCGAGCAACTGGGACGTACGCGCACGGTCGTCGGGGGGCTGGTCCTACAAGCCGTCGGCATTTTCAGCCTTGTCGGTATTTCCACTCAGTGGCAACTTATTCTACCGGCGGTCGTGATGGGCGCAGGGCATTGTTTCGTGTTTCCATCGATGATCGACTTGGCGGCCGGCCGATTGCCCGACGTCGATCGCGGTATCGGAACGTCTCTGATCCTCGGTGCCGGCGACCTGGGCACCGTGATCGGATTCTTTGTCATGGGCGAGATCATCAGCCGCTTCGGATTCGACAAATGTTTAACGGCTCTGGCAATCACGGTACTCGTCGGCGCGACGTTTTTCGCGTACTGCCGGCGACGTGCGGTTTTTCGCGGCGCAGTCGGAGACTAAGCGCCGACGTTGGCTTGCATTGATTATGCGACTGCAATCCGCGTCGTGACCGCAGCGGTCGATTTGCCCACGACCAGGAAATACCGTTCGCGAAACTGCTGCAGCGCCCCGACATCTGGCTCATGATGTTCTGGCAAATCCGTTGGCCGAGGCACCCATGATTCTTCCAGGCACCTTTTTCCCCTTCTTTTTCACTTTTTCTTTGGCCACGGCACTGCACCACTAGGACTGGGTCGAGGGACGACCATGCGCGCTAGCCCCGTGACATAAGATTGAGATCTTGCAATCCCGATACACAGCGAGCCCAAAGATCCCCCTAGCATAAAGACCATTGGCAAAAGGAATCAGGACGGAATCAGGACGTTTCTTGGTCCTTTTCTTTTTCTTTTCTTTTCTTTTCTGGATTTGGCATGAGGAGGGATGACCATGTTGGACGAGATTCATAGACGAAAAGTGCGCTGGACGGAAACATTTAAGCTACCGAGTAGAAGAAGATGTATGAAAAGAGTTCTTTCCTGTGCTCCTATCGTGGGGGCGTTGGTTGCCTTCGGTCGTGCCCGCGCTGAAACTTTAACAATCGATTTTTCTCAGGGAGAGCAGTCTTCATCGATACTACAGGTAACCCCTCTGAACGGTGGTTCAATATTCTATGATGGAAACGGGCTAAATGTTATCATGAATTCCTCCCAATGAAGTCAAAGCAAAGCTATCGACAAATCCCCCGAGTGGTGCACTTGTCGTCAAACTCGAGGAAAACGGACAGGAGGTGGAGCAGGTAGCCGTGCAAGGCGTAGCTCTTGCCGATGTAAAACGAATTCGCATTGACTGGATCTCGGGTGATCCATCCGATACTTATGCGTTAGAACTCTTCAAAGCAGACGGCTCCAGTATCGGCAACTTTCCATTTGCCTCGAATTTTGAACATGACCCAGATGATCCGGTTATCTACGACATTACGGCTGAGGACATCACGAGTGATCCTAGCCTCGTCGTCGCTTCCATGACGACTTCGGAATCCCATGCGATCCCGACCGTCTCCGAATGGGGGCTGGTTGTGATTACACTGTTGGGATTGGCGACGGGCACGATTCTCTACGGTCGCCGGCGGACGCAGCGGTGGGCGGCGTAACGCGCGGTCGGGGGCAGAAAAGGCGTCAGAGGCGAATGGCTCTGCCGCTGTTGCTGAGCCGTAAGCGAGGTCGCGTATCGGCTGGAGCGCAAAGCGGGCCTGCCCTTGGTCTGTCGGCCCGGAAGGCGGTATCTACCTGCACGCCCCCTTGGGTGTACCGCGATTACGGCCGGTTTCCGTCGTAAGCCATGACCGAAATGGGCGGGTGTTCTTGGAATCGGGCGGCCGATTTTTCCACTAAGGGGAAATATCGTTCGCGAAACTGTTGCGGCGTCATGCCGCGTTCTGCGGCAAGGGCCGCCAGCATGGTGGGCGATTCAAAATCGCTTCTTTCCAGACGAATCATGTAAGCCCGCGCCACACGGTAGGAGTAGCTGTTCAAATCGACCAATCGTATTCGCGTACGATTCGTCTTCGGATCGATCATATCCCCAAACGCGACCGGCACGAGATTTCCTTCTTGCAACGTGACCATCACGCCGGTCGGAAGACTTTGCGTTGTGTCGAGTAATAAGCGAACGCCTCCGTGGCCGAGATCACGCGTGTAACCCATGTCCCATGTCGTCGGCCCGGCACACCGCATTTCATAGCCGAGCGTGTGTGCCACGATCATGACCTTCTCGCCGCGGGCGGCGAAACGACTACTGATTTCGTCACGCAGTAGTTGCGCCAGGGGCACTTCGGCGAGCCTGGGGTGACCGGCCGCATCGACCGTCACCTTTTTGCCCAACAGCCGGGAGAGTTCCTCCCGATCGCCGAGCCGCTGCGCCAAACCCTCTGCCAGCACGGCGACACCGTCGTGGCGTTTCATCGTGCGGCGTTTGAGCATCGCCCCTTCGATCACGTCCGCGATTTCGCGAACGGTGGTCAGTTCGGGGAACTCTTCCGGAATCACGGTCAGCGTCGCACCGGCCGCCTTGCCGATCCCCAGCGCCAGGTGTCCGGCGTTTCGCCCCATGGTGACCACGAAGTACCAGCGCCTGGTCGTTCGCGAGTCCTCCATCAAGTTGGCGATGATGGTGGATCCGATGTGCCGCGCGGTAATGAAACCGAAAGTGGGAATATCGCCCGGCAGCGGAAGG
>JADFIX010000798.1 GCA_022566435.1 Planctomycetota bacterium | reverse complement strand
AAGGCGAGCGAGAGACGGCCTCTACGGCACGGATAAGCGGCGAAACGGGTTCTTGTTCATCCTTATAGCCGGACAGGCGATGCCGCGCGAGTTGTTTGCAGCGATCCTCGACCGCAAACAGCGATTCGCTGTGCCACCGCCGTTGTTACAACGCAGTTGAGTTTTGCGAAAACGTGAAGAAGACGGCAATCCGGGCCAGGAGATGGTTGGTGCTGCACGGAGTGGCGGGAAAACGCCCGCCGCAGCACTTTGATAAGCGGACAGACCTCAGACTTGGCGTTCAAACGCAGGCATTTTCGTCGAAATGTCCGCTCGGAAATGGATCGGGGGCAAAGATTCGATGGAATTGCGACTTCGGAAGCGGCAAATGGGAAATGTCGTCGGAAATCCACACTTTCGGCTTGGATTGCTCAGTTCACTTTGGTACGATGTGAACTGAGGCCACACGCATACAGACCACGTATTTACTGGGAAACCGACTTACGAATTGAATGGTGCGCAGAGGCGGCACCACCGAGGTCTGGGCCTCAGGGAGGACAAGGAAATGAGCACCCGAATACGACGTACTACGGCAGTCTTGGCCTTGGCCGTCGGCCTCGGAACGCATGCAGCCGGCGGTCAGAGAATATACTGGACCGATTTCGACCTCCCTGAAAACAAAATCCAACGTGCCAACCTGGATGGCACCGACGTGGAGGATCTTGTCACTACGGGGTTGACGTTCCCGGCATCCATGGTCATCGACCGCGCCGCGGGCAAGATGTACTGGATCGACAGAATTCTCCACAATCCCGACAAAATCCAACGTGCGAACCTGGATGGTTCGAATGTCGAAGACGTAGTTGCCGTTGCCGAGCCAAACGAACTAAAAAGAATCGCTCTTGATGTAGGGACGAAGACAATGTACTGGACAACGAGGGACACGATCTTCCGCGCCAACTTCGACGGTTCGAACGTCGAAGAGGTCCTGGTTGTCAAATCTCTGCTTCGGGAGATCGCCCTCGATCGGGCCGCCGGCAAAATGTACTGGGTCACGTGGACAAGCCCGTCCGACATGATCCAACGCGCCAACTTGGACGGCACCGACGTTGAGGACCTCGTCACGACAGGGCTAATTCAGTTGGAGGGCCTTGCGCTTGATCCCACTGGGGGCAAGATGTACTGGACGGATTCGACGCACAACCCATACGATGCCAAGATTCAACGGGCCGATCTGGATGGGTCAAACGTCGAGAACTTGATCACTTCCGACTTGGTTCTTACCCATGGACTCGACCTCGATGTCGCCGCCGGAAAAATGTACTGGACGCAATCCTACATACCGAATCAGAGTATTCGTCGCGCCAACTTGGATGGTTCCTCCATTGAGACCGTTTTGACAGGTGGGTTGCGTGTCCCGCATGCCCTCGCCCTTGATCTATGTGGCGACGGGCTGATTGGGCTAAAGACAGGTGAGCAATGCGATGACGCAGGTGAGTCGTTAACCTGCGATGTGGATTGTACGCCTCCGGCATGTGGTGACGGCGTGCTCAACACGACCGCCGGTGAAGCCTGCGACGACGGATTCAATGATGCCTGCGGTTCCTGCAACGCCGATTGCACGGGGCCGGGCACCGGTTCGACATGCGGCGATGGCGTGGCAACGTGCCCCGAAAACGACGCTTGCGACGACGGATTCACCGACGACTGCGGAACCTGCAACGCGGACTGCACGGGGCCGGGCACCGGTTCGACATGCGGCGATGGCGTGGTGTGCCCCGAAACCGAGGCGTGCGACGACGGGAATACCGAATCGGGCGATGGGTGTGACGCGGCCTGCCAGTTTGACCTAGGCGCTTGTTGCATCGGTGTGGGCTGCGACATCACGACGCTGGCCGGCTGCTTGGATTCCGACGGTAGCTTTTTCGGCTTCAATACCACTTGCAACGCGCCCGACGCCGACGGTGACGGACTTCGCGATGAATGCGACGGATGTCCGGATGATTCCAACAAGATCGAGCCTGGCACTTGTGGGTGCGGCGTGGATGACACGGCTGATTCAGACCTCGACGGCGTGCCGGACTGTGACGACCTCTGCCCCGGTGTAGACGACGCCTTTTTTGGTGATTGCACCGGAACGATCCCGACCGTCTCCGTGTGGGGTCTTCTGATACTCGCGCTTCTCCTTTTGGCCATCGGTAAAGTTGTCTTTCGCGACCGCTTACGTCGTTATCGATTCTCGTAGCGAAAGGCGAAAGAGGTCGTTTTCGCTTGAATCGGGAGGGGTGAACGATCGGACCGCGGAACCGCCTCCGCATGGAAAGAAGCAAATCTCATGAGACTGAAGTCTGGGATGAGCGTGCTGACAAACGGCCTTCGACGTCGCGTCGCCATGTCACTGGCGTTTGGGCTGATCTGGTCGAGCGCGGCGCTGGGAAACCGGCCGCTGTTCCCCGGCGCGATATACCCAGCCGGCGAGGAGCCTAGGTCCGTAGCGATCGGCGACCTGGACGGCGACCAGCTTCCGGATTTGGCCGTGGCGAACCGTGACAGCGACAACGTCTCTGTGCTGCGGGGGGTCGGCGACGGGACCTTTGCCGCCCCGGCGCACTACGCCGCCGGCGACGGGCCTACCTCCTTAGCGATCGGCGACCTGGACGGTGACCAAGTGCTCGACCTGGTTGTGACAACCATTCGGACGGTTCCAACACTTGATGGCAACGTCTCGGTGCTGTTGGGGCTCGGCGACGGGACGTTTGCCGCCGTGGTGCACTATGCCGTCGGGAGGGACCCTCGTTCCATAGCGATCGGCGACCTGGACGGCGACCAGGT
>JADFIX010000797.1:928-2819 GCA_022566435.1 Planctomycetota bacterium | reverse complement strand
GGGTTCTCCTGTAGAAAGAATTCCGTTTTGGCGATCTCACACGGATACGCCGTCCAACGAATTCTGCAGGAGAACGCTCTTTCATAGAATCACGTTGTTTCAACGTGGGGTCTCGATTCGACAGTCGTCCGGCTCATCATGCGATTGACCTTGGGACGGAAAGCAATCGCTCCTCCAGGGTCACCGAACCTCGGCCACCCGACCCATTGTGCGGAGGAAAGGCGGGTGGTGCGGCCAGGCCGCACCCTACCAGCTTTATATGGGGCGGGATGAACAGACGGCGGGTCAAACGACCCACCGTACAGCGCGCATGCCTCCGCTGTGCGGAAGGCATAGGATCCATCGTGTATTGAAAAACGTGCGTCCGGGCCGCACGCTACATGACTGTTCAACGAACAGTGGCACGCATCGCACCGAACGGCGGCGCGCCGGTCGACGATACGTCATTCTCGAAAGACAAGACGACTCAATTACCGTAACGGCTGCGGCAGAATGATTCTGGAAGATCAAGGTCGAGGCACAACAGTTCAAGGTGGCTGAAAGAATCGGCGAAGCTCGCGCTTGACGACGAGCCGGACGGGGCCAGTGCATCGAGCAACAGACTGTCGATCAAGAATGGCAGGAAGTCGGCGAAGAGTTCCGGATCCATCCCCGGAAACAGTACCAGATCCAACAGCAAGAGATCGATCGGCTCGACAGTATCGGGCGGCTCGGGAAGAAACGGGTCGATCGGCAGACCGCCTGGAATGTCAATCAGTGAATCGTCATCGACCATATCTGCGCTATCTCGAGCGGCTCCCGGCGCAGCATCGGCTAATTCCGAATCATCCGTTGGAATCGGGTTGACCGGCGGCTCGTCGGTCGCTACGCCTACGGCATCGTCCGACGGATTGAAATCCACCGAGTCCGCGTCCAATCCGCCGGCGGTAAATCCCCCGGAATCGCCGACCAAGCGGCGACCGGAGTCCTCGGGCTGCGAAGCCGCCGGCGGCAGGGCACCGCAACCGCCAAGCAAGAGCACGAGAATAAGGGAAAACAGTCGGTTCATGTCGGACGCAATCATCCAAGAAGGTCGTCAACGTCGTTGCATCATGATACGGAACCGAACGCCCAAAAAGCAATGCCATCCGCGTCGCTCGGCGACTTTCTTATCGCCCCCATCCATCGATCAGTCACACGGCGAAACGGCCAGGGTTCTTGTGATCCAGGGATCGAGCGTGGCGGCGCCGTTCAATAGATCGATCAGCCTGAGCACGTCGTGCGGCCCTGCCACGCCGCTACGGTCGATGTCCGCCGCATAGTCCGGGCGCGAAAGACCTTCGACCCGATTGATCGAGTCGATCAGCGCCGCAATATCCGATACCGCGGTGATGCCATCGCCGGTTACATCGCCCGGCAAATACCCAAGACACACACGTTCGCCCGTCGGCTCATGGGTGACGACGGTCCATGCTCCGGGATCGATCGGCTCGCTGAGTTCGAGGCGAACGGTGTGGCCGTCGAGAAGCACCACGCTCTCCACTTCGGGTGCATCCCGTTCGGTATCCGAGGCGGTGAGGATAAAATCGAAGGGAGAAGGTTCTGCGATATGACATGCGAACGTCAGTACGATTTCGGTCCAGCCGAATCGGGCCAGTGGATCATCGAGGGCATGCGGCTGACGGGCGTCGATCGCGCCGCTCGGCGGTACGGTCTGCGTGAGATGGCCCACCGCAGTTTCACACTTGTCCGGCACACCGTCGCGATTGCAGTCCGGGCGCCCGGCGAGGGCATCATACTGAACGGCGACCGCCACGAACGCACCGTCAATGCACCGATCCACGTTGACTGCCGTGGTGGCGAACAGCTCGATCAGCAAATCACCGCCGTCCAACGCATCGTTGTAGACGTC
>JADFIX010000797.1:0-918 GCA_022566435.1 Planctomycetota bacterium | reverse complement strand
CCGTAGCGACATCCGCCGGATCACCACATGCCGTTCCCGCGTTCTGGAACACCGAGGCGACGCGTATGCCGTTCAGCCGAATATCGACAAACTCGGCCGTGCCGTTCAAATCGGCCGCGGCGGCAACGGTCAAACGCACGTCACCGTATGCCGCAGGCGGCGATGGCACTAGAAACGCCTGCGGCGCGGCGCCGCCGAACGGCGATTGCGGCGGAAACTCCACCGCAAAGCCCGCGGACACGTCACACTCATCCGGCAGGGCATTGCCGTCACAGTCCGTGCTCACGGTGTTCGCAATATCACATTCGTCGGGAATCCCGTTGTCGTTGCAATCTGTGCTACCGGCGAAGGCGATATCGTGGGCGTCGAGGGTCAAGTTGGTGTTGCAATCGAGAAATTCGTTCGCTTCGTCGGCACCGATATCGACGACATCGAACCACAGCCGAGGATCGCCGTCGACATCCGTCTGATCCGCTGACTCCACGAACGCCGGGTCTCCCGCTTCCACGCACACTGAATGAGGTGACAAGTGATAGTCATTATCGTCCCAGGTGGCGAGATCATCGTCCGCACCGTCCGGATCGACAAACCGCGGTTCGAAGTCGATGTTCCCCGCCCCCCATTCGAGCGTCGCCGATTCGTCCATCGACACGGCGTCCACCCCACCGGCCACATCACAGTATTCCACCGTCACGATCGCTTGATTCTTGAGTGACATCGAGACATTGCCATCCGCGCGGTCGCCGAAGACGATGGTGTTTCGAAGCAGCGACTCACCGCCGACGAAAGACAGCGGGCTACCGTTTCCGGAAATCGTGCAGTGGGAAAGAACGACTCCCGAATCGAAACGCGAGGAGACGCCGCTGGCGGCGTTGTCGACCAAGACCGAATTCTCCACCACGGCGCTGCTCGAACTGT
>JADFIX010000017.1 GCA_022566435.1 Planctomycetota bacterium | reverse complement strand
TCTAGCACTCCTACTTATGAAAGTCTGAGCTTCATCGTTCCTCCGGGTGGCGTAACCTTGGAAGTTGGAGCGACGATTCAAGGTCAAGGTTCCGCAGTTCCCGAACCCGCCACGCTCTTGCTGTTCGCCCTCGGTGGACTGATGCTCGCAAGGCGCCGACGGTAATAGACTGAAAACTGAGACCTATTACGGGTCGCTCCGAAGCCGGGGCGGCCCGTTGTCATGCGCCTAATGCCAGGGCGCCCCGAATGTTGGGTGGCGCGAGTGGTCGAACGCGAGGCGGGTGGTTGGGGGGCGTCGGAAGTGCAACGAAACAAAACAAGACGGACCGGCGGGTCTGTAAGCCGAATTCTGTTCCCGCTTGGCGTTGGCCGAGCGGGCGGCGATCATTCATCTGGGCCGACGGTTGCCCGCCGGCTCGAGCGCCCTACCCACAGCTTCAGAATGCAGAATTTAGAATGGCGAATAGCGAATGAAGAATCCGCTATTCTGAATTCGCCATTCTGCATTCTCCGAGACGGGCCGCCTCTCGCTGCCTATTTGGGCTTGCTGGCGGTGGGGTTTACCCTGCCGCGACCGTCACCGGCCGCGCGGTGCGCTCTTACCGCACCATTTCACCCTTACCGATGAAAACGTCGAAACATCGAAACGTCGAAAAGCCAAAACACGGTCTTTCGCCGTTTCGACTTTTTGGGCGTTTTGACGTTTTCCCGGCGGTGTCGTTTCTGTGGCACTTTCCCTCGGCTTGCGCCGGGTTGGCGTTACCAACCACCGTGCCCTGCCCAGTCCGGACTTTCCTCCCGCAAACCTTATCGTTTGCCGGCGATCGCCTCCGCCCGCTTCGTCCTATGCCTGTCATTCGAGCCGACTCGCAGATGCCCGGTTTGATTCCATGCGCCCGGGATCCGTGAGGCCGCTCGTAGTGCTGTATCCATGAGTATACACCCTCAACATGTTTCTGCCCATCAGCCGGCAAGCCACTTGGACTTTCGGATGGATGAGGCGGTGACGGGCTTTCCCTGCGGGGCGCCCGATAAGGCGCCGGCCGGCGATGCGGTTGCCGGTACCGGAGTGCCCGGACGAGAAACGCTCGACGGCGCCGGTGGGGCATCGGCGTCGAACGTAGGTGCAAGGTCCGGCGTCTCGGTGACGGCGTGGCGGTTTTGGGCGCGCCAATGTTGGATGATTTCGTCGATGTCGTAATCCGGGTCGGAATCAGCCCAGTGCTTGAAGAAGTCAATGTTTCCACTTTGCGGTTTTGGGTTGGGAATGTCGATGAGGGTGCGCATGGGCATGATGACGCTGTCGCCGATGACAAACGCCTCACCCGGGCGGAGCACGGGCAGCATCTTCAGCAGACCCGCGAAGTGGTCGCTGACCACTTTTTCCACGTATCGCTGGTCGTCGGGATTGTTCAATCGCATGGCGATAAAACTGTTGCACTGGGCGAGAACGGTTTCCGAAAGCTCCGACGGGCGCTGAGAGACGATCATCGCGCTGACGCCATACTTTCGGCCCTCTTTGGCCACCCGTTCGACCGCCGTCTTGGCGAACGATGAGCGGTTTCCGACTACCCGCGGCACGTAGTTGTGTGCCTCCTCGAAGACCAGGAGCATGGGGTGCCGCTGCGCGGCGGGGGTCCAGAAATTTAGATCGAACAACAGCCGCGTGAGGACGGCGACGGCGATGTCGACGATTTCGAACGGGATGCCGGACAGGTCGATAATGGTCAGATTACTTCTCGGCTCGACGCGTCCGGTCAGCAGCTTGATCAGGTGGTTCATCAGCTGGGACGTTCGCCCGCTTCCATCGTGTTGAGACAGCTCGTCGCGGAAGTATCGGGAATTCTTTCCATGTTGAAGGGGGCGTAGAAGGAACTGGTAACGACGATCCAGAAACTTGGTATCGATCTGGTCGATCAAGCCGAGAAGCTTACCGAAATAGAGCGGGTGCGGTGTCTCGCCTTCCGGATTGCCGCGATTGAACTGGCACCGCGTCGTGCGCATGAGCTTCTGCTGCTCTTCGGGATCAAGCGAGCGTAGAGCGAGCTTGCTGAAGGCGAGATGATCTTCATTCAACACATACCGCGCTTCGTTGAGGTTTTCGGCGTAGTTTTTCAAACATTCGAGCGAAAAATAGATCGGCGTATCAAGCGTCAGGGACTTCGTTAGGCCCAACTGCTCGGCGGCATCCTGCTTGAATTCGAGTATCGCCGAACGTAAGAATGATATTTGCGTGCTGACATGCAGCGGGTTGGATCGATCAACGAATATGGCTTCCAACTCTTCGTACTTGAGCAACCAATACGGCAGCACGAGGTCGTCGACATCCAAGTACGTGACGTTGGCGTTAAGCTGACCCTCTTCGTCGGAGAACGCCGCACGGTATTCGCCGTGCATATCGAACATCACCACTTGCGATTGTTCGAGATCGAGCACCTCCTGCAAGATCCTTGCCACCGTGCAGCTCTTTCCGCTTCCGCTGTTGCCCACGATGGCCACATGCTTCGCAAACATCTCGGTACCGAGCACCTTGACTTCAAAGTCCGTATTCAGGGCGAACCGGCCCAACGTGAAGCTTTGGGGGTGTTCGGTGCCACTCAAGAGTTGGTCGAAGCTTCCGAAGATGGCCTCGAAGTCCGCCTGGATGGCGACCCAAACGTCGTCGCCCACGATCGGATACTCGTTGACCCCGCGCACGAAGCTCCCTGCGGCGATTTCTCCGAGAAGCTGCACTTGCATGATGAGCTGGGGTTCGACGTCGACAACGGAGACCTCTTGACGGCCGACGCCCACTACGAACCCGATGATTGTTCGCGCGTCCATGGGGATCGTAATGTAGGAGCCGAGCTGGCCGACCCTATACGTCCGATCATCATGGAGTAGATTGAGATCGTTGGCCGTGATCACGACATCGACGCGTCCACTTTCCACACGAACGACGTTTCCGATTTTGAGTGGATTCATCCGTTTTCTCGTTCTGGCTACCGGTATTTCCCGGGCGACCGTGAGTGCCCACAAATCGAATATCGTAAGATGGCAGGCGAACCGAAAGCTCGAATTCGAAAGTTGCGCGAGGTAGATTCGTTTGGGGCCACGGTTTACCAAGCGACATTCGGAACGTGTGATAATGACGGGATCGCGACGCCAGGACTCCCGCTGATCGGCCTTTCGATTTGGGTTGAGTGGTTGATGCGCTGTACGGATCAAGAAATAGAGAATGTTACAGAATCGTTCTTGAAATCTGTCGTTTGGCCGATATACTAGAGAGTGTTCTGCACGGCTACTATCCGCGACGGACGGCCGTGGACAGTTCGATTGTACCAGAGCTTATAAGCTTCCACTCGCTGCGGCACCCTTTGACCGCGCCAATTACTTACCGGGGTGCCGCACGCCTTTTTATCGGGCTTTTGGGTCCGGTAACACCTCGACCTCTTGTCTTCCTCCAGTGTAAACGCGAAGCCGGCATGTTCGGGGGCGGGAGATGATTGTCCTCGTTACCGTCGAGTCGGGCTCACACCGCGGATGAAAGGTCCAGCCTATCCTTTTCGAATGCCCGGTGGCGTGCGAATCGTGCTTGCCATCGATGTTGCAGTCCTCGATTTTGCGTTGCCGGGCGGCGAGCCGTATCATTGCAGTAGCCGATACGAATGGCAGCGACTCTGAACCGGCGAGACATTGCGTGTGACGATCCGAATGGTGACCAATCGAAAAATCCGATGTGCCAGCGCGAAATGATCGAAATCCATGGGAAATCAGGCAATTCCGACCGGCGGATTCTCGCCCGATCGATCGCTATGGGCCTGTTGTGTTTGCTGCTGATCGGCGACGAAGCGCATGCCTATATCGGACCCGGCGCCGGATTCGCCATCGGCTCCTCGATGATTGCGTTCTTTCTCGCCTTCCTTTCTGGATTGGCCGCCATATTTCTTTGGCCTCTGCGTTGGTTCATCCGGTTTCTACGTGGTCGTCGGGCACTTTCGCAAGCTCGGATCCAGCGCTTCGTAGTGCTGGGTCTCGACGGCATGGAGCCGACTTTGGCCGAGAAGTATATGGCCGAGGGAAGGCTGCCGAATTTGGAAAAGTTGAAGAATCAGGGTTCCTTCTTACGTCTTGGAACGACGGCGCCGCCGCTCTCGCCGGTGGCTTGGTCGAGCTTCTTGACCTGCAGTAATCCCGGCAAACACAATATTTTCGATTTCCTCACCCGCAATCGGCGAAACTACCTGCCGGCGCTCTCTTCCGTCAGTATTCATCCACCGCGGCGAGAACTCAAGCTCGGTCGTTATCGCATTCCGCTGGGCAAGGCGGACATCCGTCTGCTGAGAAAGGGCAAACCGTTCTGGCACGTCCTCGGCGAGCACGGGATTTTCAGCAACGTCATTCGCGTGCCGATCACGTTTCCCCCGGAGCGGTGTCGCGGTCTAGTCCTTTCCGCGATGTGTGTGCCCGATCTGCGCGGTTCGCAAGGTACGTTTTCCTACTACACGACGGCGGCGGTCCACGAGGAGCACATCGGCGGTGAGCAGATTCATGTGACACGCGACGGCGACGCGATCCGTTCGCACTTGGTAGGCCCGGAGAATGGTTTGCGAGAGGATGGCGGCGCAATGTGCTGCCCGTTCCGGATTCGTATCGACACGCCGGACCAAGCGACGTTGACCGTCGGGCGCGAGCGTGTGGCCCTGACACGAGGAGAATATACCGATTGGATCGTCGTGGAATTCAAAGCGGGATTGGGCATCAAGGTCAAGGGAATCTGCCAGTTCCTGTTGATCAAGACCGAACCCGAGTTCGAATTGTACGTGACCCCGATCCAAATCGATCCCGACAAACCGGCAATGCCCATTTCGTACCCATCCGTGTACGCGACCTACCTGTCGAAAATGCAGGGTCGCTACGCGACGCTGGGCTTGGCGGAAGATACCTGGGGCATGAATGCCAAGATTCTGGACGACGACGCCTTCCTGCACCAATGTCTCGAAGCCGACGAGGAGCGAGAGGACATGTTCTTCGATGCCCTGGAAAAGGTGAAGCGCGGTCTTTGCGTCTGCGTGTTCGACGGCACGGATCGTATTCAGCACATGTTCTGGCGCTATATCGACGCGGAACATCCCGCACACGCCGGACAGGCGGAACCGCAACGGCGAGACGCCATTCGAGAGCTATACGAACGTATGGACGACCTGGTCGGTCGGACCATGGCGGAGTGCGACGATGAGAATACGGTGCTCATGGTGATATCCGATCACGGATTCGCTTCATTTCGCCGGGGCATCGATTTAAATGTTTGGCTCGAGCAGAACGGCTACCTGACTTTGAACGCCGAAGGTCGTGAGGACAAGTACCTGGCCGCTGTGGATTGGTCGAAGACTAAGGCATACTGTCTCGGGCTCGCGGGTCTATGGCTGAACATCAAAGGTCGCGAGGCGAACGGAATTGTCGATCCGTCTGATGCGGACGCGTTACGCGACGAGATTTGTGAAAAGCTCGCGGGTCTTCGGGATGAAGAGAAAGGGAAAACCGCGATCAATCGGGCGTTCAACACCCAAAAAATCTACAGCGGGCCCTACAAGACCGAAGCCCCGGATGTCGTCGTCGGGTACAACAACGGATACCGTGTGTGTTGGGAGGCCGCGATCGGCCAACCGACCAACGCACTGTTTCACGACAACACCAAGGCCTGGAGCGGCGATCATTGTGTGGATCCGAAAGTCGTACCTGGTGTGCTCTTCTGTAATCGCAAGATCAAGACCGCCAATCCTCGCTTGCTGGATATTGGCACCACGGCGCTGGACATGTTCGGCGTGGGAGTGCCTTCAGTGATGGATGGACGTCCTCTCGAGGTGGCCGATGCGGACGGCTCGTTTCCTTCAAACGGGCATGTGAATGGCCGGGGGAACGGCAAGGCCACAAAAAAACGCCATGCCCACGGGGCCTGAAAACAACATGACCCTGTTGCGTTTCCGGGTTGTGCATCGATCATGGTGAGTGGAGAGCAAATAGAGTTGAACGCTAGTGTCGGTCGAGATGTGGATGTCCGGGAGTTGCAATGCCTGCTTGCACGCGCTGCTCGGCTTCTGTGTGCGGCCCGCATACGAGGGCGCTGCGCATTATTTGCGTGCGTGGTTTTCGCGGCGGTTCTCTTGACGTCATGCAGTCAGGATGGCTCGCAAGAATCGGCCGATCCAAGGGTCATCGTTCTTGGATTCGACGGTATGGACCCGCGCTTGTGCGGACGTCTCATGGACGCGGGTCTGCTGCCCAATATGGCGCGACTGAGAGAGAGCGGGGGGTTCAAGCCGCTGGGAACGAGCATCCCCCCGCAGAGTCCTGTGGCATGGTCGAACTTCATTACCGGGGCAGGCCCCGGTGCGCACGGTATCTTCGATTTCATCCACCGCGATCCGGCGCGGCAGTATTCTCCCTATTATTCCGCAGCCGAAACCAAGACGAGTGAAGAGGGATGGGAGGTCGGTGCCTATCGCCTTCCGCTGACGTTTTGGCCGTTCCATCACAACCCGACGCAGACACTCCTGAAACGTGGCGGCACGCCGTTCTGGGATCATCTTGACGCCGCGGGGGTCACGGTCCGTATTTACGACATACCGGCAAACTACCCGCCGAGCCCCTCGAAACATGGGCACATGTGCTGTTTAAGCGGCATGGGTGTGCCCGATTTGCTCGGAACCTACGGCACGTACCAGCACTTCGCCGAGGATACATTTCGTGTGATTGACGAGGGCGGCGGAATAAAAAAGCCAATCGTTTTTCGGGGAAATGTGGCGAAGGCCAAGCTCTCCGGGCCTGACCACACCTATCTGAAGAAGCCGCGCATGGTCGCGGTCGATTTCGAGGTGTTCCGCCATCCCGAAAAACCGGCGGCCCGGATCGAGTTGCAGAATCAGACGATCGTCTTGAATGAAGGCGAGTGGAGTGACTGGCAAAAAGTAGACTATCGTCTCGAAATGCCGCCGTTTCTTCCGGACGAACATGCGAAAGGTATCTGCCGGTTCTATTTACAGGAGGTCCGCCCCAACTTCCGCTTGTATGTCACGCCGATCAATATCGACCCGTCCGATCCGAGTGGTCAGTTGGTCAGCGAGCCGGAGTCGTTTGTCGAGGAAATTGCCGAGGATATCGGTCTGTTCTATACGGCCGGCTTCCAGGAGGACCACAAGGCGCTGTCCCAGAAAGTCTTTCGGATGCCGAATACCTGGCGCAGGCGGAGTATGTACTCCAAGAGCGGATGAATCTATTGTCCCATGCGTTGGCGAATTACCGGGACGGCCTGCTATTTTTCTATTTTTCCAGCACCGATTTGCAGGCCCATATGTTCTGGTGGGACAGCGACGCGAAGCATCCGGTGAGGGCTCCGGACGAAGCCAAACGCTACAACGCCGTGATCGAAAAACTTTATGCGCGAATGGATAAGGTCATTGGTGACGTGGTCGAGCGATATGGTGACCAGGCCACGATTCTGGTCATGTCCGATCACGGCTTCTGCAACTTTCACCGTCAATTCAATCTCAATCGTTGGCTCCGCGACAACGGGTACATTGGGCCCGCGGCGTGCACGCATCTCTGGGATCCCCGTAAAACGAAGGTGGCGGTGGACTGGCGGCGATCAAGGGCGTACGGGCTGGGATTGAACGGACTCTATTTGAATCTGAAAGGGCGGGAACGCGACGGCATCGTCGATCCGGTGGATCGCGATGCGCTGCTCGAAGAGTTGCGTGAGAAGTTGCTAGGCGTTCGGGACCCATTGAACGGTGAACCGGTGATTGCTGTCGTCGATCGCGCCGACGAGGTGTACCGCGGGCCTTTCGTCGCCCAGGCTCCGGATTTGATCGTCGGCTACCATCGCGGTTATCGCGCTTCGTGGAGTACGCCGCTCGGCGATATGAACGAAGAGGTCGTCTCGGACAATGACTCTGCCTGGAGTGCCGATCATTGCGTGTCGGCGGCCGAAGTACCGGGCGTGATTTTCAGCAACAGGCCCATTCTGCGTGAACGACCATCGCTGGTGGATCTCGCGCCGACCATCCTGAAGGAATTTGGTATCATGCCGCCCGCGGAGATGACAGGTGGCAGTCTCTTCGGCGCGCGCGTCGTGGCGGCCAATCAGTGAGCAAGGATGGAGAATGAATGATGGCCAAAATAAAGATCGAATCGTCACTCTTTGATCGAGTCAAGAAAGTGTCCGAACTGGCGGGCTACGGGACGCCTGAAGAATTCATCGTACACGTGATCGAGAAGGAACTCTCGGTGTTGGAATCGGCGGATTCCGATGAGGAAGTCACCGAGCGCCTTCGTGGCTTAGGCTATCTCGAGTAACGAAACCGACGGTCGCACGGCGCGAATGGAACGAAGGGAATGGGCGGACCGAAACAAGTGGAATGGGTGTACGCCCTTTCTCGGACGACATGGATCGATGGACACACTAGGCTGGCTGCTGACTAACTTGGCAGAGGGATTGGGTTGGCTGTGGGGCGCGCTCGTCGCCGTTTTTAGCCTCGCTTATGCCGTGCTCAATACGGTCTTGAACCCCGTGCTGTCCTTCGTGCTGCGCTTGTTGAGCCCGGTCTGTACGGTGATCGGTGACGGTGTGTATGCCCTGTTGAGTCCGCTTCCCATCTGGGCGGGTTTGGTCCTTTTGTCGGCGGTGGCCGGCGTCGTGATGTTGGTGGCTTTCGGACGGCTCTCGAATCAGGAGGGGATTGTTCGGGCGAAGGACGACATTAAGGCGAATCTTCTCTCGCTGAAACTCTATAAGGACAATCTACGAGCCACATTCACGGCGCAAATGCGCTTGATGGGTGCGATCGTGCGTTTGCAGCGTCATATGCTATTTCCGGTGTTGATTTTGTCGCTTCCGATGCTGCTCGCCCTGGCACAAATGGGGATTCGCTACCAATGGCGACCGCTTGGCGTCGGCGAGCGCACCACAGTCACGCTCAGGCTCAGTTCGGCCTACGAAAAGGGGACCGCCGTCGAATTGGAAGCGTCTGACGGATTCGCGGTGGAAGCGGATGTGCCGGGAGGCGGCACGACGGTCTGGCGAATCCGCGGCACCGCACCCGGGCGGCACACGATGTGGTTCCACGTCGACGGAAAGAGGTTCGCGAAAGAACTTGTCGTGGGCGATCGGTTCGGGCGGGTAAGCCCCCTGCGTCCTCGCAGTGTCTGGACCAGCCAGCTCCTATATCCCGTCGAGACGCCCCTTTCGGCTCAAGAACCCGCCGAAACGATTGAAATCAGGTACCCCGATCGTGAATCGATCATTTACGGTGCCGACTACTGGGTCTTGACTTTCTTCGTTGTTTCCATGGCGGTGGCGTTGATGTGCCGACCCGTTTTTGACGTGAAATTCTGAGACACAGCGAAAGGAGCGAGACGCGTGCGGGATCAGTGGTATGAGGCTGTATTTATAGACTTCTACGGCACGATCTGTTCGGGTGATCGGGATGCCGTCGACCGCGTGTGCCGCCGCATCGTCGATTCCGTAGGGCTCGAAATGACCGCCAACGAGTTCGCCATCACCTGGGGCGAACGTTTCTTCGCCACCGTCGAACAAAGCAACCACGCCGCATTTCAAACCCTTTTCGAATGCGAGATCGAAAGCCTACGGGCAACATTTGATGCCTTGGGGTTGGCATTCGATCCGGGACCTTTCGTCGCGGAGCTCGAGGACTACTGGAGAAACCCGCCCGTCTATCACGACGCGTTGGCATTTCTACGCGACCTCGAACTGCCGTTGTGCTGCGTGTCCAACGCGGATACCAAGCCCCTCCTCGCCGCCATTCAAAAACACGGATTCCGATTCCACGCCGTGATCTCTTCCCAGGACGCGCGGTGTTACAAACCGGATTCGGGTATCTTCGAACGCGCGCTGCTCGCGATGAAGGTTCGGCCGGAGCGCGCGGTGCATATCGGCGACTCGCTTCATAGTGACATCGCCGGGGCAAAGGCCGCGGGCATCGCCGGCGTCTGGGTACGACGGGAGAATCGAATTCACGATATCGGCACCGCGAAGCCGGATTTCACGGTTTCCGGCCTATCGGAACTTCGCACGGTCCTGAATGGTGCGATACCGGGCGCCTGACAAGAAAACGCGATGGTGCATCTTAACGGGACATGTCACATGCCGGACTACGTCCGATAGGTTGGCCAAAATTCTACCGAAAAACACAATTTTCATTTGCGTAGCCAGCGTCCGTCGAGTATTATTTAACAGTTGAGTACTATTTACAATGTTGGTCTTTCGTTACTGAGAAACTTTGTACGATCTGAAAGGGGCCGCAACGTTATGAACCCCCACCGCACTTACGGACGAAAATTGTCAATTGCATGTGCCGTTTTCTTTGCGGTCGCCGCGGCGATTGAAGTGCAGGGCGGTCCACCGAGAGGAAGGGGCTCGTCGCGATCCTCGGCCCGACCGTCAAGAAGCGCCGGCTCACGTTCCGCGAGAAGTCCATCGCGCGGTCGATCGAAGCCATCCGCATCGCGCGGCTCTCGTAGTGGACGATCTCGAGCAAGCTCGGGCCGGTCGCGTTCATCATCCCGTCGATCTTCGGCTCGCTCGAGCGGTAGCCGCTCACGATCTTCAAGAAAGATCGGCGCCGGCGGAAGAAGTCGCGGCACGACGCGTCCGACGATAGGGCGTGGATCATCACGATCCTCCAGCCGGCCTACGGCTCGCTCGACGCAGCGGTCATCCGGACGTCGTCGAATCAAGGGATCAACATTGCCATCATCGTTGGGTCGGTCCTACCGCTCTTCGCGAAGCGGGCGAAGTTTGGGTAGAACGGAGTCGACGCGATCAAGTGCCGGTCGGCTCAGCCCGAATTCCGGCAGAGGCAGTACGACACAGATTTCCGGCAGGCGGAGCGGATCTCGAAGCGTGAGTCCTAGTCACACGGATTCGTTAGTTGTTACGCCGCGCTCTGGATCTACGAGCGGCCGCACGACGCGCTCGACCTCAATGACACGACCGCGGCGCAACGGAGACCGCAGAGGTACTGGAGACCGAGGAGTTCGCCGAGGCGGAAGGGACGGATCCAGCCGGGTGTTCGCCCTCGGTGGCGAGCGATCAGGTCGTCGCAGCGAAGGCCGCCGAGAGAGTCGACGAGGGAGTGGCCGTTCGAGCGGCGAGCGCTTTAGTGGAAGTCGCGATCGGTCCTTCGACGGACGGCGGTCCGGCAGCCATGGCTCTCGCGGTCAGCGTGGCTCGTATTCGGGGCATTACAACGGCTACTCGTCGCCCTACGGTCATGGATATGGGCACCATAATGGTGATTTCCGGAATCGATACGGGGTGAACCAGTACGGTTACCTTTTCGGTCACCACTATTCGCCAGGGTATCGTCACCATTATTATCGTAACTACGGGCGATGCTACGGTTCCGGTGACTCATACTATCGACCGTATTACTACCCGCGCTACTACGATGGCTATGCATCGATTTCGATAGGGTCGTCCGGCTATTTCTCGCCTTACTATTCGGATTTGGGCGTGGTCTACTCGGATACGGTCGTCGTGGAGCCCGCCATCGTTGAGGAAACCTACTTCACCGCCCCGCCGGGAGGATCTTCAGTGGTGTATATCCGGCCCGAAGCGGTGATCGAGCAACAGACCGTCACGGTCCTACCCTCAGAGGGCGGCACGGTCGCCGGTGTTGGACCGACCTTGCCGGGCGAGCCGTCGAACGTGGCGGGCAAGACTGCGGAGTCTCCCGCACCGGCGCTGGTCGAAAAGGGCAACGAGGCCTTCCGTGCCGGGCGGTACGATGAGGCGCGAAGCTGGCACGCGCGGGCGATGCTCGCGGATTCTGAAGACGGATACGCCAAGCTTTTCTATGGGTTGGCGAACTTCGCTCAGGGGCAATACGACGTGGCGGCGAGTGCGTTTCGGCGAGCGCTGATGGAGGTGCCGGAGCTGATCGACTATCCGATCGATCTGCGGACAGTGTATGACGATCCGACGGTTTTGACGACGCAGCTAGGGAGGCTTGCCCGCGTTCGTAGCGCGCATTCAGCCGACACGGAACTGGCGTTCCTGCTGGGCTACCTCTACTACGCGACGGGTGATCCGCAGGGCGCGGTCAGCACGCTGGGCGCGCTGACGAACGAGGATTCAGACGACACTTTGGCTCGGTTGGTGCGTGACGCGGCGATCCGCGTGCTGCCGGGGGATATCAGCAAGCCGAAGGCGAAGAAGGTGGTACCGTCGAGCAAGACGTAACTGATTTGGCGGGTCGCAAGCAGGACTTGCCCGCTGCACCAATCGAACCGGTGGATCGAACAATCCCCTGCTACCGTGTAAGCGCCCACCAGAACCATCGTTGACAAGCCCGTTATCCTGGCGTGCGTGTTGATTTTGTGATGACGCGTGACCAGCAGATTCGGCAAGTCTCGTCAATCCGATGGGTTTCCAAGTCTCCTCAAGCGTCGCTAGCCAGCCAATGGGCGCCCTTCTTTCAGTTCGCCAAGATTTGTGGGATAATCCGCTCGGTTGCGGTCTCGTTCGAGAGCGAATGAACTGCCGGCCCTTGACGCGGGTACGAAGCTCGGTCCCTACGAAATCGTCGCGCCGCTCCGTGCGAGCGGAATGAGAGCGGTCTATCGCGCGGGACACGCGGTTGGATTGCGACGTGGCGATCAAGATTCTTCACGATGCCATGACGCGTGATGCGGACCGCGTCGCCCGATTCGAGCGTGATGCCAAGATGCTGACGCATCGAGGCAAAGCGAAAGAAGGACGGACATGACAGATAAAGGACGCGGCGTTGAATCGATCTGTCACGAGGCCCGCCAAATCGGGAATCCTGCCGAACGAGATGCCTACCTGGCGAAAGTCTGCGCCGGCGATGACTCTATGCGCGCCCGTGTGGAGAAGCTCCTCGCGGCCGAGGCAGAGTTGGGTAGCCCTATGCCCAATTCGGACGAAACACTAAAGGTTCCCAGCCGCGCCCGGAGCAGTACCCCTTCCGCCGAGACGACCGTTACCACGCCACTTTCCGAAAAGCCCGGGGCAGTGATCGGCCGCTACAAGCTGCTGCAACGAATCGGCGAGGGCGGCTTCGGCAGTGTCTGGATGGCGGACCAGCGCGAGCCGGTGAAGCGTCGCGTGGCGCTCAAGATCATCAAGCTGGGGATGGACACCAAACAAGTGATCGCACGGTTCGAGGCCGAGCGGCAGGCGCTGGCGATGATGGACCATCCCAACATCGCCAAAGTGCTGGATGCGGGATCGACGGAGACCGGGCGGCCGTACTTCGTGATGGAGTATATCAAGGGCGTGCCGATCCTGGAGTACTGCGACACCGACAAACTCGACACGAAAGCGCGGCTGGACCTGTTCACGAGCGTCTGCCACGCGATCCAGCATGCCCACCAGAAGGGGATCATCCACAGGGACATCAAGCCGAGCAACGTGCTGGTCACGATGCACGACGGCGTGCCGGTGCCCAAGGTGATCGACTTCGGGATCGCCAAGGCCATGCACGTCCGGCTGACGGACAAGACGGTGTTCACCGAGTTTCGCCAGTTCATCGGAACGCCGGCCTACGTCAGCCCCGAGCAGGCCGAGCTGTCCGGCCTGGATATCGACACCCGCAGTGACGTGTACTCGCTCGGCGTGCTGCTCTAC
>JADFIX010000796.1 GCA_022566435.1 Planctomycetota bacterium | reverse complement strand
CCCCGTACAGCAGGAACGTCTTTTCGGAGACGTTCTTCAGCACGACCTCGAACGCGAGCGGCCCGTTACCGGCGAATTTCGTCCGTTCAGGTTGAATCGTGACCGACAGGCCTTTTTCGACAGCCGGCTGTGACGCCGCCGGCCGATTTTCTGGGGCGAATTTCGGTTTCGACTGCACGGTGACGCGGTACTTCGGCTGCGGCGCCAGGACAATCGGTTTGACGGCTTTGATCCGATTCGCCTTGGCCGGCAGGGGGTCGTCGCTGCGAACCGCAGTCACCCCGACGATAATGATTGCCAGCAGTGTTGCCGAAAACACTTTCATGATTCCCTCTCCCCGATCAAAACGCTCTATCCAACTGAAGGCGACGCCTGCAAACAGCGCGCATCCTGACGCCCTGATGAAAGACGCGTGCGGAAGCCATTCGGTTCCGCGATTTTCACCTAAAACCTCGAACAGATCCATTCCGTTTCCCGCCCGATTGACCCGTCGGCCTCGCTGCCGCATACTGCGGCGGAACGAAAACCGTGCCGGACGACGGCCATTCAGGCGGAGACAAAGGCCATGACCGCAATCGAAAACGACACCATCGGCCCAATCACCGGCGGCAGCCACAAGCCGGGCGCACAGGCCGAATCGCAGTTGACCGCTGCCGCTGGCGGGCGATTCCGTCTGTTCTGGGGTGATCTGCACAATCACAATGCCGTCGGTTACGCGCAGGGATCGCTCGCGCGGTCGATCGAACTGGCCCGCGAGCATCTCGACTTCTTCGCTTTTACCGGTCACGCGTCGTGGCACGACATGCCCCGGATGCCGGGCGAGCGGCATCTGAAATGGGTCGACGGCTTCGAGACGCACTCGAAACACTGGCCGAAGACGCAGTCGATGATTCGCGAGGCCGGCGACGACGATTTTGTCGCGCTGTTGGGCTACGAATGGCATTCCAGCCGGTTCGGAGACTACTGCCTCATTTTTCCAGACGATGACCGGGAACTTTATCTGCCCGACCACGTCGAGAAGCTGCTCGATTTTGCACAGCAAGCAGGCGCGCTGGCGATCCCGCATCATGTCGGGTACAAGCAGGGCTGGCGGGGGGCGAACTGGACTCACTTCCGCGCCGAGACTGCCCCGGTCGTCGAGATCTTTTCGGAGCACGGCTGCACCGAGACCGACCGCGCGCCGTATCCGATGATTCGGCACAGCAACGGCGGGCGATCGACTTCCAACACGATCGTGCCGCAGTTGGAGAAGGGTTTGAGGTTTGGGTTTATTGCCTCCAGCGATGATCATCGCGGCTATCCGGGCGCTTACGGCGAAGGCGTGCTCGGCGTTTGGGCGAACGAACTGACCTCAGCCTCGCTATTCGAAGCCATTCGCGCTCGGCGCACCTACGCCGCGACCGGCGACCGAATCACTCTGGAAGTCACGCTCAACGGCCAGCCCATGGGATCGGAATTGGCGGCAACGGACGACCGGCAAATCGATGTGCGTATCGAAGGTGAAGATGCAATCCATATGGTTGAGCTCGTTCGTAACGGTCGCGTGATCGAGCGGCACTTTCCGGACGACGATGCGTCGCCGGTTAAGTTGCCGGGCCGGGCGAAATGTCGCATTCAATATGGTTGGGGTCCGTGGGCCGCATTGAACTTGGGCCGCACATGTTTATGGGATATGTCGATTATGATCGACGGGGGTCGTTTCTTGCGTGCGGCACCCTGCTTTCAATCCGCGCCCTTTGACGAGACGCTACGAGACAAGTTGCACGTCGTCTCGGAGAACGAACTGCGGCTTGATTCAAACACGACTCGAATTCAGTGTTACGGCGAGGATCCGACGAAAGCCGTTGTCTGTGAATTGGATGCGGCAAAAGACGCAACGTTGATCGTCAAGCTGCGGAAACCCGTCGAGCAGGTGGTTCGTGCAAAGCTGAAGGACCTGATCGATGACAACGTTGTCACATTCACAGGTGTGTTTACAAGTGAGAGCTTCATCATCAACCGTTTGGTCAGCCCAACCGAATACGCGACGACGGTTCGCTGGAACGACCGGCGAACCGAATCCAAAACGCCCGATTGGTATTACGTTCGCGTCACGCAACACAACGGTCAACTCGCTTGGTCGAGTCCGATTTGGGTAGGATGAGCAGTATGAGTTTTACAATCGAGAGCATCAACTTTTTTGTCCGTGAGTCGAAACCGGCAAGGTTTGCCTCCGCGCTTGGAAAGGCAGGCCAGGGAGCTAAGAAGCCGGAGCACGTTACCAGCCCGTTGTGCCATGTACGAATGACGATCAAGGACTCCGAGGGCAATTCATCGTTTGGTTGCTCCGCGGATCGACTGTCCGTTCGATGGTTGGACAAACGGCCTGGACGATCGAAAGGGCAGAAGCTTCGCGAGCTGGTGGCGCTTGTAAAGCGTGCAAGCGAAATCTATCTCGCCGAACCGAAGTTCGAATCGCCTTTTTCCAAATGGCTCGCATGCCATCCGCAGATCATGGCGGAGGGGCAAAAGAACAATCAGGAAGATCTTACCTCGACATTCGCTTCGGCATTGCTCGAACGGGCTGTCATCGACGGCGTGTGCCGAGACCATGCTATCTGTGCCACTTGCGACTCGTTGCGAGTCGATGCGAGAGCCTACTGCAGCGCTTTTTGTAGCGCTTTCATCGCCCATACTTTCGCGCCCGCCGGCCACTGGATAGCCGGCCGACTCGATCTCACGCAAGATCTCCTCCGCGTTCAACACCATCTGCCCCCTTCTGTCACGTCACCTATGCCGCGCCATAACGTCATGGCTCGCCCTCCAAGTGGTCTTCTCCCAC
>JADFIX010000795.1 GCA_022566435.1 Planctomycetota bacterium | reverse complement strand
TTCCATCGCAGCCCAGTTCGCAAATGTTTCATCGTTCACCGCGCGGCCGGGAATTGTTCTTGGTCGACAATCAAGTACGAGTGTTCGATCAGCTGCTGTACTCACCGCCAAAATACGGACCTTCCCGCTATTTTGGCGGCCACTTCCTGCAAGCGGCGAAGGACGATGTGGTAGTTCGTGGGACAAATGGCCGAGTCGTTCGCGTGGCTCCCGAAAAGACGCCCGACGGCAAGCCCGTTGCCATTTGGCAAAGTCAGGCTTTGGCAGATCCACAGGCAATCGCGCTTTGCCGCGACACCGTGATCATCGCGGGTCGCAAAAAGGCTCAGGAGGGCGCGGCCGAAGCTGAAGAGTTTGCCGTGTTGGCTCTCCGCCTGGATGACGGCCGCGGCGATCCGCTCGAGGCAACCTACAAGCTCGACGGCACGACCATCGTCGCGACGGCCAAGCAAGAGGGCGAAGAGCTCTCCGAGCAGCGGCTTGACCTTCCGAAAAACTGGGACTTTGTCGGCCCGTTTAGTGCATTCGAGTTCTGCAGCACTGCCGTGCGTGATCTGAAGATCGGAGACAAGACGACATTCAATTCGGTCGGGTTCGGATTCCCGAGTTGGCGCCTGGTCGTAACCGAAGTGCAGGCGCAGCGACATGAGGACCGACCGGTGACTCTCGAAAGCGGGAAGAAGTTCGAGGCACGATATTACACTTCCGAGTTCACCATTCCTATCGGTAAGTTCGCGATCGAGACCTGGACGGATCAGCACGGAATTACCATCAAGTCTACGATCAAAATGCCGTTCGGCGTGGTGACCGTCGAGTTGGAATAGAGAGATTCAGGCGCAAGTAGGACGGCGATCATCCCGGAAATCGAAGCAGTTGATCTCAGCTGGCTGCCGCCGGGCTACAACCCCCCTCGCCACGTGGGGCGACGCCTCCAAAGAACGAAGGCCTCTCAAGTACGACGGATTTCGCAGTATGGTCGGTCGTCAGCCTGGCCGCGATCACATCACCGCACAACCTCGATCACCGGTAGCGTGACGGGGAATTCGCGATCGCCGCGTTGGATTCGCATGCCGATCGAATCTCTCGTATCGCTCAATTCACTGAACGTGGTGCAGTCATATTGTGCGACCGGTTTGCCTTCGATTTGAGTCACAATGTCTCCGGCACTAAGTTCGCTCGCCGCGAGGTCTGCTTAGGGGAAGATGCGCCAAATGCTCCAGCGGTCGGTACCGCGTCAACGCAGCCCCGGTATGCCCCTAAATGCGGCGCATGGCGTGAGAGCCGGGAATGGGATTCTCTCTAATCCCCAGGCGCCCAGCCGGCCTTGCTTAGGCAGCTTCGTAGCCTTTGGAGCTTGCGGCATTCCTTGTCGTCCAGCCACTGGTCGGCGGAAAACTGCGTAAGAACGCTTATAAAGGCCCGGGCGTGGAGCACGCGCGTTTGCTCGTCCTTCAGCCCCAACTCTCGCTTCGTTTGCAGAAGGTGTGCGACCTCGTCATCGGTGACGCGAAGGTCGCAGAGCACGGTCTTCAACGCATCCCAATACGCATGCATCGCGGCCCGATCGGATTCCTCCTTCTCTTGTCCGATCTTGGCAGGCGGTGATGGCGCCACGGACGGATCGCCCTTCGCAAGACTGCGAGATTTGTGCGCCCGCCGCTCGTCGGTCCCACCGCCGGCCGAATCGAGCGGGGCATTCCCGAAGCTCTTCAGAAACTTGTAGCTCTTAAGCCGGGCAAGGTCCTCAAAGCGACGAATACGCTTGTCACGAATGGTAGACAGGCAGAGCGAAAGAAGTTCGCAGGCCGCCCTGGTATCCGCAAGGGCCGTGTGGGCGTCGGCGTGGTCAATGCCGTGCTGACGGCAGGCCTCCACAAGTCGGCATCGGTCTCCCATGCCGAGCATGGGTCGCAAATACATGACGCACAGATGTGGCGGTACCGCGTCGACGCCAGCCCGTGCCAGTTCGTATTGCAAGAACTTGATATCGAAGTAGATGTTGTACGACGCCACCATGCATCCGGCGATGGCATCCACAAAGTCGCCGACAATATCATCGAACCGCGGGGCGTCGGCCACATCCGCGTCCGTGATTCCGTGAATCTCGGTTGCTGCCATTCGGCGATCGGGATTGACCAGCGTGTCGAGAACCGTCGTGGATGCACCGCCTGGATCAAGACGTATGATGGAGACCTCGACAACGCGATCCGTTCCGGGCGTAAGCCCCGTGGTTTCAAAGTCGATCACCGCAAACGGTGTGTCGTGGATGTCTTTGTCTAGGACGCCGGAAATTCGCATGCGCTTGGGCCTCGAACTGTTGCCGTAACACTCGTCCGATAGGAAATAGGCGCGACGAACGTTGTTTTGGCGAATACTTCGAATTTGTCAAGTTTCGTAGAGTCTGCGCACGGAAAGGCCGGTCCGGTGGCAGCAACGGCGTCCGTTAGCGAGGCCTGCGTATCGAGCCCGCTTTCACGGGCACGGCGGTATCGCTCCAGAAGATGGATCGCATAATCGACACCGATGCCCAGGGTCATGCCGGCGAACATCGACGTCGCCACGCCCAAAGGTACGCCGAACAACCCCATCGCGCCGCCAAACACCCTCACCCAGCCAGGCCGGATCGCTCGCGCGCAGCCAAGTGCCGTAGATGGAATGCCACACCGGAATGTTGCAATCGGGACAGACACCATGCGTGCTCAATGCTTGCAACTGCGCACCGCAGCGAGTGCATCGGACATCCCCTTTAATGGTGGTTGCGGATTCCGGTCGTCTCACGAAGGGAAACTCGGGAAGCGACAACGCCACCGGCTTGCCGCACT
>JADFIX010000794.1 GCA_022566435.1 Planctomycetota bacterium | reverse complement strand
GGCTGCCCAGCACGGTGCGCGGCAGGAAGGCCCAGAAGCTCTCGCCCAGGCGGGCGCTGGCGGGGTCTTCCGGCGTGGCAACCCGGCGATGATGGCCGCGGTTGTGCTCGACGAAGAAGTGGCCGTACGCCACCGGTGCGAGCACCACGCGCGACAGCCAGCGCTCCCAGGCGGCATGCTTGTGGCCGAGTTCGTGCGCGGTGACCATGACGTCGCGATTGAGGATATGGGCGATGTCTGGATTACCGAAACGGCCCATGGCGTATCCGCACCATGAGTAGGCGTAGTTGGAGCACAGAGCGTTGAGCCAGGCGACGCCGCCGACGGGGACATCACGATGGCCAGAGAAGTACTGGGCGACATCGCGGTCGACGTGGCCCATGTTGCTGTTCCAGTAGTCACGGAATGCGCTGAGCGTGCTGGGGTAGGGGAATGTGCCCGGCTCATCCCAGACACGGACGAAGGTGAGGTGGAAGTAGGCTTGCATTTCGCGGATGTAAATGGAACTCAGGGCCGCGTAGAGTTGAGCGATGTAGGTCGCGGTGGCGTCAACATCGTTGAAGATTTCGTAGAACTCGTAGTCGGTTTCGATGGCCAGTTCCAAATGCTTGAGTCCGACGGTCGGTGCTGCGATGCGCACCGACGTGTCGGTGATCGGCGGGACCTCGATTCCCCGAGTGCCCGTCCCCGGAAGCAGGTGATCTCCCTCGACGCCGCAAAGGGGAACGCCCGGTGGTAGGTTGGTAGCGTTGACCGGCTCGAACACGGAAATATGTCCCGCGTCGAGAGGCTGCCCCAGCCTGCCTTTCGTGGAAATCTGATAGCGCCTTCGACCGGGCCCCAGATCAACATAACCGGTCGCGAGACTGTCTCCGAGTGCCAGAAAGACATGCGACCCGGCCACCCCCCTCACTTCGCCGCGAAAAAGCATAATGCTCGCCGGATCGAACGCGATGGGCCGATCGGGTTGACCGCGCCGCCCGAGCACGAACTGCGTATCGGCACCGGCAATGTGAAAGGGTTGTAGATCGAGCGCGACCACACGGTCCGCCGGAAGCGGGAATCGCGTAACGGAGAACCGGGAACCACGCTGCGCCGCGATGCGAATGGCCTGTCGGTCCCACTGCACAATTGCGACGTCGGTACCCCGCACGGAAATCCTGAACGGTCCTGAATCAGGACGTGCCGCGCCCGCCTCTGCGGTCGTTTCGGGTGGTGACGCTGCATGTTGGGCCCCATCGACGACTGTCCGCGAGGTCATGCAAGCGAGAATGGCCGACAATACGAAGAAGCGCGCGAATTCGGCCATGGGATTCCCCTCCTAGGTAAAAAAAGGATTTCCGATTCAAAGTCGTCCCCGAGTTTCGGAGTAAACGGCCGGTCGTTATACGGACCCACTCCACCATGATTGTAGCAAAGTGGCGTTGCAATGCAAGCGCCTAGCGGCTCGTGGTATGCCGAGAGAGTGTGTTGATTCCGAGACTGTTTCACTTGTTTCATGAATCGAGCCGCACGTAAATCCCTTCCGAACGGATAAGACGTTCGTCACCGGCATAGTGGGTCGGGCAGCCGTCAAGATTCCGATCTATTCCAAGGAGGATCCGGTGCGGTCTGAGATACCGAGAAGGTGTCTAAGCCGTTCGGTTTTCGGACGAGTGGGCGTGCTAAAGCGTGTTTACCGCCTAGCCGAAGGGAAGAACGGATACCGGGAATCATCTCCGTAAATAGTAGCCCTGGCGATCAGGAGACGGCTGTGTTAGACCAACGGCAGCAACCACGCGAAGAATCGATTAGACCGGGAATCAGCGCACTTCTGCAATTCGCCGACGGTTCGCTTCTAGATTGCGTAGTGATCGACATTTCGGACACTGGCGCGAAAATCGCGGGAGAAACTCACCGTTTGGCAACCGGTGACGAATACACGATTGTTCTCGTCGTGCAGTCGCACCAAAAGGTCTCCTATCGATGCATCGTGCGACACATCGACCCGGAATCCGCGTGCTTCGGCATCGAGTTCCTTTCGAAACCCCAGATTGTGAAAAAGGAAGAGCCGAAACCGGACGAGGTGCCCGCGGTCCATTCGACGATCGCCGGCAGAGGCCTCAAGCGATGTCCGGTCGACGGTAAGGTGTTTCCCGTCGACTATTGCTATTGCCCATTCGACAAGAGCAACCTCGTCCTGGACGGTTGTTGATGTAGGGCGAGAAAGGCGCTTGGGAATTCAGCCTACCCGATCAAACAAATGGATTATTGCGGGCGAAGCTCGTACTGGATTTCCGCGGGTTCGGATTTTCCATCAAATAGATTAAAATGTGCGTCGCAAAGGGGCGTCGCCAAGTTCACGAAGAGATCGACCCACTCGGTTTTTACCGCGTCTCGGGTCGGCGCTCTGACGCCATTCGCCAGCTTGGTGAGCAACGGCGCGATCGGTCGCAGTCCGATATCCCAAATGTGTGCGTGTGTGGCAGTGATGAAGGGTGTCTCGCGTTCCACGAGCAGGCCGGCCTTGGCGAAGCGATTTTCCCAAGTACCGCGGTCCGCAAGGCTCTGCCAGCAATCGAGTCGGTCTCGACCGATGATCTCCAGCACGCGCGGGCCGAGTTGGTCCTGATAGGCGGCAAGCGTATAGCGGGCCATCGCATCGAGCTTGACTTGTAGGACGACGCGCCCGTTCGGTTGCGTGATACGACGCAATTCGTTTAGGAACCCGTCGATGTTGTCGATCCAATAGGCCGCGTTGCAGTAGACGGTTTTGAAAGCGTGGTCGTCAAAGGGCAGCGGCTGATTGCAGTCGTGCCGAACGAGAACATCATAGAATTCGAGC
>JADFIX010000793.1 GCA_022566435.1 Planctomycetota bacterium | reverse complement strand
AGATTTCATCAACACCCACGGCGTTTTCTTTGTCGGAGTTCGGAACGACCTGGGTAATGAAGACCTGGGCTTCCCGAACCTGCCCGATTCGGACCTCCTCGACATACGCCGCGAGCAGGGCGAGCGCGGTCAACGCCGCCGATCCGATGGCGAATCCTTTGCCCGTGGCGGCCGTAGTGTTTCCGAGTGAATCAAGTGCGTCCGTTCGCTCGCGAACTTCCGGGGCCTGCGAGGTCATTTCCGCGTTGCCGCCGGCGTTGTCGGCGATGGGACCGTAAGCGTCTGTGGCGAGTGTAAAGCCGAGCGTGGAGAGCATGCCGACCGCGGCTAATCCGATGCCGTACAGACCGAGCATGAATTCGTTGCCGCCGCCCGCGAAATTAAACGCCAGGAGAATCGCGACGATAATGATGGCCAGCGACGCCCAAGTGCTCTTCATGCCTTCCGCGATGCCCGCGATAATGACGGTGGCCGGTCCCGTCAGGCTTTGCTCGGCGATTCTCTTGGTCGGCCCGTAATCGTAGCTGGTGTAATACTCGGTCGATTGGCCGATCAGATAGCCGGCGACCAGCCCGACCGCGACAGACGATGCCACCCCGACCCAATTCACGCCCGGCATACCTGCCAGGAGAATCCAGCAAACGAGAAAGGTGATCGCGATGATGACCGCACTCGAGACCAGAAGTCCCTTATTAAGGGCCCTCATGAGCTGAGCCATCGAGGCGCCTTCCTCGGTCTTGACCAGATTGATGCCGCACCAAATGCTGGCGAGGATGCCGAGACCGGCCACGACCATCGGAACAGAGAGGAACCGAATGGCGTCGTCCGCAATATTGGTGTGACCCAAAGCATGCGCCGCAGCGACGCCGAGTGCGGCGGTCGCAAGAATTGATCCCGCATAAGATTCGTATAGGTCGGCACCCATGCCGGCTACGTCGCCGACGTTGTCGCCGACGTTGTCGGCAATGGCCGCCGGGTTTCGCGGATCGTCCTCAGGAATTTCCGCCTCGATCTTGCCGACCAGGTCGGCGCCGACGTCCGCGGCTTTGGTGAAGATTCCGCCGCCGACTCGCGCGAACAACGCCTGTGTGCTGGCACCCATGCCGAAGGTGAGCATGACGACCGTGATCTCGTGAAGCGGCATGTCGGTGAGCAATCGGAGTCCTAAGAACCAGAAAGTGATGTCGATGACCGCGAATCCGACCACGACCAGCCCCATGACCGCACCGGCACGAAAGGCGACCCGCAGTCCTTCATTAAGACTCTTTCGGGCGCCGGCCGTTGTGCGGTGTGCGGCGATCGTGGCGGTCCGCATGCCGATATACCCGCAAAGGCCGCTGAAGAACCCACCGGTGAGGAAGGCAAACGGTACCAGCCCGTGCTGCACCTTCAGACCGTACGCCATCCACACCAGAATGGCCACGAGCCCCGCAAAGACGACGCCCACCACCTTGTATTGCCTATACAGATAGGCCATTGCGCCGTCGCGCACGTAGCCGGCCACTCGAATCATGTCCTCGTCGCCTTCGTCCGAGTCGATGACTTCCTGGTAGTATTTGCGTGCCATGAACAGCGCCACGAATCCGCAAATCGGGGCGAGGTACCACAACAATGGAATGGACGAATCGTCAGCGGCGTGCGAAGTCGCGCCTTGTTGACCAGCCGCGTCGGCCGGCTGGGCAACCACCGTCGCGGTAGGCAACGCCAAGACGATTCCAATAAGGATGAGCCCTAGCAGGGCTCGCAAGCGTATCGAGGTAAGCACTGAATCTCCTTCCGTTTCCGTTTACAGGAATACAGGTTTTTCGTGGGATGTTCGTCTGCTTTTGCGCCGAAAACTGTTCGACGCAGTGGACACCTAACTATTTACGTATCAACCACTTATGAGCATCTCAGTCGCCGCGATCCGCGCTGCCACGCCGCCCGATGCGCGGGAATATAGCAAATGACGCCGATTGTGCAAATCGACTTTTCTTGCCTTTTTTTTCCATGTCGCCCGATAACGATTACGACCGCCGTCGGCGAGTACTACCGAATCTCGGTCTTACTCACGTTTTCACTCGCCATCGAAGTACCGGGCTGAGAAGTCGGTTTGCACGTTTCGGATGTCTGGCGACAATAGTCAGTGTCATTGTGAATCGGTTACGGTATCGTTTTTTCTTGAAGTATGGTGGGGCGGTCGCATGGAAACTGAGTTGGATCAAGAGATCAAAATCACGAAGCTTCGAGAACTTATCCGTGATGTCCGCGGATTTCCGAAATCGGGCGTGGTGTTTAAGGACATCACCCCTCTTCTGAAGAGCCCTGCCGGGCTGTCGCTGGCCGTCGAATACATGACCCAACCGTTCCGGAGCCTCAAAGTCGACTTGGTCGTGGGCGCGGAATCGCGAGGCTTTATCTTCGGGACGGCGGTGGCCCGGAATCTGTCGGCCGGGTTCGTTCCGATCCGAAAGCCGGGCAAGTTGCCCGCGCCTGTTTTGTCCGAGCCCTACGAATTGGAATACGGTACCGATTGCATGGAGATTCATGAGGATGCCATTTCCCGCAGGGCGCGCGTCCTCTTGATCGATGACCTGCTCGCGACGGGCGGGACCATGGCGGCCTGCTGTAGACTGGTCGAGAAGCTCGGCGGCGAAATCGTCGGGTGCGCGTTTCTGATTGAACTCGCCTTCTTGAACGGACGCACGAAGCTGGGCGAGTATCCGATCCATTCCATTCTTACCTATGACGCCGAGTAACCAGTTGCCGATTCCGCTGGTCAAAAGTCGAGTCCAGGCGTCGAGGCGATGTGACACCCCTGTAAGATCATTCGGTTTCCCTAGCGATCGAGATA
>JADFIX010000792.1 GCA_022566435.1 Planctomycetota bacterium | reverse complement strand
GGGTAGGGCGTCTCCGTCATCATGCGTATGCACTGGCGCGTCGCCTCTTCCCACTGGAGCTTCTTCTCCTCGCGCGGGACGCCGAAGATGGGCCAGCGAGAATAACCGAAGATCAGCGCTACGAACACCAGGTGCAACAGAACATAACTGACCGGCGGAACTTCCAGGAAGTCGAAGAGCGTCGGCATGGGCGACGCCTCTTCCTCGTCCTTCAGCGGCGGAGTGCTGGAGCTTTCCAGGAAATAGACGGCCTTTTCCTCTCCCACTTCGGCAATCAGGCTGCCGGCGAGCTTGCGATGCTGGTGATTCACCAGCGGAAAATTGAGCAAGAAAGAACCGTTGGCGACCACAATTCGTTGGCTCTTGCCCACGCCCCGCCGCGAGACCAGCACATCGGCGCCGGATGCCAGCAGCACTTCCACATCGTCTTCGCTCTTGGGGGTGATTTGGCCGTAGAGTTCGATGTCGAGCTTCGTCGCGTCCACGCCGGCGGTCCAATTGGGATGCCCGGTGAGTTGTTTGGGAAGCCGCTTGATCGGGGCCCCTTTAGCGTCGGTGTTCATGGTTCCGTCCATGGTGAACCACCCCCAATCTTCCGGCTTGGCCGGAAGTGCGACGCGATCGCTGGTGAACGATGCTCTCGCCTTCTGGGCGCGGACTCCCACCTCGGTGCGTTTGGCCGCGGGCGCGGTGGGGGCGACTTGCGCCCAATAGGCGGGGGCGGCGTCGTAATCGCGTCCCACGTAGATGAGCGTGCGGCCGTCGTCCTCGGGTCGCGTATCTCTTCCTTCGTATTCTTCTACGTCGCCGCGGGCGGAAATCCACGGCAGGCGCATGGGTGCGAGGCCCTTGTCGAGTTCAATGGTTACATCCGGATCGGTATACGGGCCCGAGGTATCGTAGACGGTCACGGGTGGATTGGCGGTCTCATTAAGTGGCGCCGGGCCGTGTCCGGCAGCGGTGGGCGTCAGCTTGATTTCCCGCATTGGCACACGAATGTCCGGATGGCTCGTGCCTGCGACGTGCATTTTTCGAGAAGCAGGGAACACACCCGCCGTTGCGGCGGAGCCTTCCATCGGCGGGGCACTTACGCTTTGGCTTTTTCGCATGCGTGCCGTGTCCAGATTAGTTGATGGAGCCGTTTTTTCGGCGTGGTCTTTCACGGTCATCTCTGCACTCCTTCTTTTTCTTCTTGCGAAATACGTGTCGGCGCGCCCGGAAGCTATTGAGGCGAAAAGCACACCCGCTCCAAGGAGTGGCGCCGCTTCCCTCCGCAGGTCTTGCCGGGCGTCAAACCATGGGGTTATCCGGCCCGCGCTGATCAGGTTCCAAGGCTATGCTCTCAGTCCGCGAGAACGGACACGCCCAGCGACAGTTGGTTTTGTAATCGTTTGGATTGGTGGCGTCAACGAGTCCGGAAATTGTGTGCCTGCGAAGCGCATCGCCACCACACTCGAGCGCCTAATAAGGAAGAGTCGGCGGTGACTGCTTATTTCGGAGATGAGGCTTGCCGATGTACTCACGGAAAGCGGTCGCTAAGTTCTCGATGATTCGACTCGCACCGTCTTGTAGCCAGATCGATCAGGGTTCTTGTTTCTCGGCGAAGCCGTTGGGTGGGAGATCACGCAGGTGAAAGCAAAAATACTGGACGCGATCAAGAATTCGGCCGCTGTACCGTCGGTACCTCAAGTCGTTACCCGTTTTCTGGAAATCATGCAGAATCCAGAATTCAACTACGACGATCTGGTAAGGATTCTTGCGGCGGACGCCGGCACCGTGGGCGAGATTCTCCGCTTGGTCAATTCGGCCCTCTTCGGCGTCCGCAATAAGATTGTCTCGTTACGGCAGGCCCTGACGCTACTAGGTCCGATGAGAACCCGTTCCTTGCTTCTAGGGCGTTATCTGGTCGATTCGATTTCGTCCAAAACGGTGCCCGGTTTGGACATGAAGTACTTCTGGCGTAGGTCATTGACCTCGTCGGTGGTGGCATCGCACCTTGCCGAAAAAATGCGTGGGGAGCGGCGCGAGGTGGTATTTATTGCGGCTTTGCTGGCGGACGTGGGAATCGCCATTCTCGCCGAGGCGTTTCCGTGCCGTTATCGACACATTGCCGAGCGTTATTCGCCAGGTCGTGAACCCTTTAGCGCCGACGACGAGCTGGCGGCGGTCGATCTGACGCACGGTGAAGTATCGGCCATGGTCTTGAGCCATTGGTCACTGCCGGAAACTGTCACGAAATCGGTCAACCTGCACCAGTCCGCCAACCCCGGCAACGACGAAGCGGCTACGATCGCGCGAATTCTGAATGCATCCGATTCCATTGCCCAGGTTCTTTGCGATATCCCTTGTCCGGACAACGCCAGCGAAGTCTGCGTCAACGCGGTTTCCTCTGCCGGGATCGACGTGGATGTCTTAATAAAGCAACTTCCGCACATCGAGAATGATATTGAGGAACTCGCGTCGGTACTACGAATTGACGTGATTTCCAGCAACATTTACGCGCAGATCGCCACCGCCATTCAGGATTCGCTTGCCTCTACATAGCATTCGGTAATGGGGTCGGGCCTGATCCGTACCCGTCGAGCCTCCGCACAGCCCTCATGAACGCGTTGCAGCCAGTGGTTAACCGAGCGTAGGTCTCGTTTTCCTCGGGCCATTTTGTCTAGGGACAGGCCGCGGGTTTCTTGCGGTTTTGCCGCTATTCGCAATTCAATCCGCCAAATGCACTGCCCATGGGTTATCCGTCCCAAAAAACAGACGAATCGCAAGGCGATCTGCTATCAAAAATGATCGCGAGACAAGCGAACAGGCCAGCGACTAGTGTCCGGTAACGTTTCACCGTTC
>JADFIX010000791.1 GCA_022566435.1 Planctomycetota bacterium | reverse complement strand
AATCGTCCACTGGCGGAAGAGGTTGGCGTCATTCCCGTCGATTCCGTGTTTTCCCCGGTCGTTCGCGTTCGCTACAAGACTGAGGCCATGCGCGTCGGCCAGCGAACGAACTACGACCGCCTTCTTCTCGAAGTTTGGACGGACGGGTCCATCATGCCGGAAGATGCGATTATCGAAGCGGGTATGATTCTGCGAAAACACCTCAATCCATTCGTTATGTACAATCAAATCGGAACCGACGAAGTCCCCCCCGTGGAGGCACCGCGATTGGACGCCGTCGTGGAGCATGATGAGGTCCTCGATGAACTGCTCGACAAACCCGTCAGCGCCTTGAATCTCTCGGTACGGGCGAACAACTGCTTGGAGGCCGCACGCGTCGCAACGATCCGTGAACTCGTCACGCGGACGGAGTCCGATCTGTTACGTGTGCGCAGCTTTGGCAAAACGTCGTTAAACGAAGTGTACCGAAAGCTCGAAGATCTCGGCCTTCGCCTGGGGATGAGATTTGGCGAGGCTGCGCCCGAACCCATGGTGGAGCCGATGACGCCCCTCGAAATCGATTCTTTGAACCCCGCGGTTACACCGGAACCCCTGCCGCCGCAGATGCCGATTCCCGAACCTGGCGTGGCGGAAGAAGCCGGGCCGGAAACAAACACGCAATCCGACGGCGAGACGCCATCCGTGGCGGATTCCGGTCCCATGGCGGCCTTTACGATGGAAGACTGAGCGAAACCCGCCGGTCCCTATTGGTAGTAGAATTATGCGACATCGTATCCATCATAGAAAACTCAATCGGACGGGCGCCCACCGTAAGGCGATGCAGCGAAATCTCGCGCAGAGCTTGATCGAGCATGGGCAAGTCAAGACGACCTTGGCCAAAGCCAAAGACATCAAGCCCTTCGTCGAGAAGTTGATCACCTTGGCCGTCAAAGTGCGGACCGCCGCCGCCGCCAGCGATAACGCCGCCTCACTGCGGGCCCGAAGAGCGATTCACAGTATTCTCGGTGATCGCGGGATCATACCCAAGGCCCATCGCGAAGCGTATGACGTCATGACAGATGCCGCCCGTGCGAAGACCATGCGCATGGCCAGCGGGCGACGTCATCGTACGGGCGAGCCGCGGGGAAGACTGGCCTTTACGGCCGAATCCGTGACGCACCGACTCATCGAAACCATTGCCGCCAAATATGAAGATCGCCAGGGCGGTTACACGCGACTCATCCACCTTTCGGAAAAACGAATCGGCGACAGTTCGGAACTGGCCATCGTGCAACTCGTCGGTGACGAGGAAGCGCCGACTTCGTTGACCAAACCTCAGCGTTCCGCGCGTCGCCGCCGGACAGACGCCCGCTACGCGTTGGCGATCCGGTCCGCAAAAAAATGGGCCGGCAAGCCGGCGGGGAAAGCACCGGTTCCCGAACCGAGAAGCGAAAAGGCGGACGAATCCCAGAATGCCGACAAGACGAATGACGGAGAATCGGGCGATTCCGAATCTTCTTCGGAAGCCTAAGACGCCGCCCGAAAAGCGTGCTGACGATGGCCCGCAAAGAAGACTGCATTTTCTGCAAGATCGTGGCCCGCGAGATACCCGCTTTCGTTTTGTTTGAAAGCGAATCCGGGCTGGCATTTCTTGATGTGAATCCTTTGTCCGACGGGCATCTACTTCTTGTGCCCCGAGATCATTACGAGCGGCTCAGTGAAGTTCCGCCACCGATCGCCGCGGAACTGGCGGAGGCGATTCCCTGCCTCGGCAGAGCCCTCCTCGCCGCCACCAAGGCCGAAGGTTTCAACGTGCTGCTTAACGAAGGCGCGGTCGCCGGGCAGGTCGTTCCCCATGTACACTTCCATCTCATTCCACGAAAGTCGGGCGACGGTCTCGGTTATCGATGGAACGCCGGTGCCTACCAGACGGGTCGCGCGGAGGAAATCGCCGCGGCGTACAAAAAGGCGATGCCGGATATCTAATCCCCTGCGATGACCGCCTATTCCCCGATCACTTGAACCAGAATGCGCCGTGATCTTGGCCGGGTATCGAAATCCAACAGTACAATTTGCTGCCACGTGCCGAGCTGCAATCGGCGATCGACGATCGGTACCGTGAGGCTCGGCCCGATGAAAACCGCCCGGACGTGGGCGTGACCGTTGTCGTCATGCCAGGTCTCCTCATGCAGATACCGACCGCTTACCGGTGCGACTTTCTCCAGCGCCGCGGCCAGGTCGTGATTCGCTAGCCCGGGCTCAAATTCCGTTGTCGTAATCGCGGCCGTCGAACCGAGGACAAACACCGTAGCGATCCCGCAGGAAATGGCCCCCCCGTCGACGCACTGGACGACTTGCTCTGTGACGTCGAGCACCTGGCTGTGGCCTGCGGTCTCGACCTCAATGGCATGCGATTCCACGCTCATAAGGGCTAGTGTAGGCGACCGCCCGCGGCTCGCAAATCTGGCGGGCGACCGTGGCTTCCGCGAAAGAGATGCCGCCGGGGGGCTCTTTCAAGCCCGTTTTTTCAGCGACTCTATAAACGAGATGCCGTTCCGCGTATCATTTGACGCTAATCATGAGTCGACTCGACTACAGAACTGCCGGTGAATCGCATGGCCGAACCACAATTGCGCTCGTGGAGGGCGTGCCGAGTGGGATACACCTCGACGAAGAGCGAATCAATGCGGAACTGCGACGCAGGCAGGGCGGCTATGGCCGAGGCGGACGGATGAAGATTGAACGTGATGCGGTGACGATCTTATCAGGCATTCGAAACGGCAAATCCATCGGGTCGCCGGTCACGCTGCAGGTTGTGAATCGCGACTTTCGCATCGATGACGCACCGGAAGTACACAGGCCGCGCCCC
>JADFIX010000790.1 GCA_022566435.1 Planctomycetota bacterium | reverse complement strand
TGCGCGGTTTCTCGCCGCTCGATGGGCTGCGCATGGTACTTGACCCGGTATACGAAAACGGGAACTGCTCTAGTGCTGCGACAAGGTTGATTTTGCGGGTGGCATGGGTCCCGATGTACATCGGGACCCGTGTCTGTGATCGGATGAGTTCGGGCAAATCCCGGCGCGCCGGGACCCCTGCCACCCAACGCAGCCCATCGTTTAGGCTGTGTCGGAGAACGACGTACCTAGTCCGTCCCAGAATCTTCATCCTGTGACGTTAGCGATTCTTCTCACCCAGGCCGACCCCAGCCGCTCAATTGTCGAATCGCACGTGATGAATCGTGTGGGCAGGCCGAAAGTGACGGCCATAGCTTCGACTCTCGGACCACCGCAGAACCGCAAGAACCGTCAAGCACCCCCCACCGCAATCATTCATAATAGGAGTAGAAAGGAAACATTGGCGATGACATCGGATACCAAACAAGACTACCAAGAGCGACTCTTACGGGTGCTCGTTCACATTCAGACTCATCTGGACGAAACGCTGCCGCTGGACGACCTCGCCCGGATCGCCCACTTCTCGGCCTACCATTTCCACCGCATCTTTCGCGGCATGGTCGGCGAGGGCGTCAAGGAGCATGTGCGGCGCCTTCGCATGGAGCGGGCGGCCCATCGACTCAAGCATACCGATGAACCCGTCACCCGCATCGCCTTCGAGGCCGGATACGAAGCCCACGAGGCCTTTACCCGAGCGTTTCGGTCGATGTTCGACCAGAGTCCGTCCGAATTTCGCCAAACTCACCGCCCGCTCCCGCTCAAGGACGTGCCGTCGGGCGTGCATTTTTCGATCAACGGCAAAGTCGAGTCAATCACCCCCGCGCAAACAGGAGATATTCCCATGGAAGTTCGAGTCGAACAGGTCGCACCGATGAAACTGGCGTTCGTCCGGCACGTCGGCCCCTACAACGAGGTCGGCAGCGCCTGGCAAAAGCTAATGGCCTGGGCCGGGCCCAACGGCATGCTGGGCCCTAACATGAAGCTGCTTGGTATCGTCCACGGCGATCCGGAAGTCACCCCGCCGGAGCGAATTCGCTACGACGCCTGCCTACTGGTGAATCCGGCGTTCGAAGGGCAAGGCGAGATCGGGGCACAGGAAATCGCCGGCGGCGATTACGCGATCGCCCGCCACACGGGACCATACGAAAGACTTGGCGATACCTACGCCGGACTATGCGGCCAGTGGCTTCCCGGCAGTGGCCGAAAGCTTCGCGCCGGCCCGGGTTTCGAAGTCTATCTGAACTCACCGCAGACCACCGCACCGGAAGACCTCATAACCGACATCCACGTGGCACTTGAACCGTAGTAGAACGTACCGCAGGCTTTCAGCCTGCACATGGGCTCTACGCAGGCTTTAGGATTGCACCAAAAACCAACCGGAATGACAATCGAGAACAAGACCATGACCACAACCGAAAAACTCGACCTCTTCAAAGAGCACAAAAGTGAATACGTCAAACCTAAGAAGCCCACGCTGGTGGAAACGGGCCCGGCCCTGTATATCGCCGTCCGCGGCCGAGGTGCACCGGGCGACGATGATTTTCAGACGAAAATCGCCGCGCTTTACGGCGTGGCCTACACGCTCAAATTCAGTAGCAAGCTTGCGGGCACAGACTACAAGGTTTGCACGCTCGAAGCCTTATGGTGGGGCAAGCGGAAGGGGTCCGACGTAACCGGCGTGCCGAAGGAACAGTGGAACTGGCAGCTCATGATCCGCGTGCCGACGTTCACCAAGGAAAAAGACCTGGCCGCCGCCATCCGCACGCTAATCGAAAAAGGGAAGGACGCGGAGGTCGAAAACGTCAAGCTGGAGACCCTCGACGAGGGTCGCTGCGTTCAGATGCTGCACGTCGGACCCTACGACGCGGTGGCCAAACCCATCGCGGCGATGCGGACACACGCCGCGGATCAGGGCCTACAGTTCCACGGCGACCACCACGAGATCTACCTCTCCGACCCGCGTCGCGTTGCCCCGGAACGCCTGAAAACGATTCTCCGCCGCCCCGTCAAACCGGCGGGCGGGTGACGCAATCATAACCAACAATTCGTCCCAACCGACATTCCCGACAAACAATGAAACACATCCCAATAAAGTCCGTTGTTATGCGAATGCACAATTGATTATGGCTGCCCCGCTGAATAAACTATCGTCATAAGGAGTGATTGCGTCATGACGTCCCGATTATTTGCTTTGCTATTCCTCACCGCCGTGGCTTTCGGTACCTTGCCGGAACGGTCGTTGGCACAGCGGTACCCGAAGCTCGCCCCCTACGCGGCGATTCGCTGGACGCCGGAAGTCCAGATCGACGGCAAGTGGTACGCTTTGCGCTCGATTAACGACCTGCCCGTGGAAAAAATCGTTGGGTTCGCCAAGAAGAAGTACCGCGGCCGCTGGCAGAAGCGGATCAACGAGGACCTCGTGCAGGTTCTCACCGAGATGGGGCATTCGCCTGGGATGACGGTCAAGCTCGTGGTCGTTGACCTGGAAACTGGCAAGGAGACGACGCTCGACAAGGTGCCGCTGACCGCGAAGAACCGCCGATCGATCTGGAACTCCACGTATGCAAATGAGTCCCGCTCGGTTCCCATCTCCGCGGTCAAGCCCGAAGATCTGCGACGCGCCCTCGACGACTTCCAAACCGCCCTCGACGACCGATGGTCCTACCGCCGCGCCAACCGCGCGGATTTCGCCGCCGCCGTCGCCGCCCTACGCAAGAAAGTCGATGCCGGCATTTCCCCCGATGACTTCGGAATCGAGCTGCAGAAGATCATCGCGCTTGGCATCGACGGCCATGCAAGCGTCTCCGGCTACGACCTGCCGC
>JADFIX010000789.1 GCA_022566435.1 Planctomycetota bacterium | reverse complement strand
CAACCCAAAGTCGTTCACCTGGACCGCCAAGGCCGAAGACATCCTCGAAAAAGTCCGCCGTGCCCGGGCCGTCCTTGATAAGATGCAAACAGCGTGAGACACTACACTAGAGAAGATGGAAGATAAGATCGATGCGATGACACGGCAACTGGCGGCCAAGACGTTGCAAGCCAGTGTGGATCGCGTGGCGGTCCCGCGCCCCCTTTTTCGCCGCAGGGGGGAGAGCTCCGACACAAAGGGTTCAAAGCGAGAACGCTGATTGGCCTGAATGGTCCGGTGACCGAGCGTCGAGCTTGGTCATCGGCTCAGGGATCATGGAATCGACCGGCAAGCAGCTCGTGGGACAACGTCTGAAAGGCAACGGTCGGCAGTGGAGCGAAAGGGGCGCTTTGGCCATGGCGGCGCTAATCGGCCAGCGGATAAACCGATCATGGGAGGCCTTCTGGTCCTCGCGTCCCATCCACTGGGCAGCGTGAAGGTTCCAGAGCCCAAGATTCGCCACCCCAAATGGGATGCACCCGTGCGAGAGTGCGAGAGAATCTTGCGGTTTTGGATGTTGCAAATTGACCAACGATCCCATATAAATACATGTTCCCTTGTTGACATCGTCAGTGATCACTCATGAATTCTGTTGAGGGAGCCAAGAATGAGTACAGACGAAGACAGCATCGTGTACGAGGTCGTCGTTAATCACGAGGAACAGTATTCGATCTGGCCCGAGTACAAGGGCGATCCTCCGCTCAGCTGGAAAAAAACCGGGAAGCGCGGTCCAAAAACAGATTGCCTCGCCCACATTGACGAGGTATGGACCGATATGAGGCCGCTGAGCCTAAGAAAACAGATGGAGGAGATGGAAAAGAGGCGTCCCGAGCTGGAAGCGGAGGAGGCTAGGCGAAGGGAAGAAGCCGAGAAAAAGCCGAAGGACCCCCGCGACGATCTCGTGAAGTTCCTATGCGACGGAGACCATCCGGTGGAGGCCGCGCTGAGGCCCGAGAAAACCGTGACGGTCTTCAAAGATGCGATCGACCGTGGATACGTCCACCTTAAATTCACCGATACTCGTGGTGGTACGGAGCTCGGTGTGCAACTCGACAATGACCTGAGCGATTTCTCAAAAGCAGACTACGAAAACGCAACCGGAGTGGTCCACATTATTGGAGGCCTGACGCTTAACTACGCTAGGGTCCGATGCACTGCGAACATTGACCTGGCGACACTAGCAGGCCGTGGCCATCTTGAACCCATACAAGAATAGGTGTGCGACGGTCAATCAGCCACGTTCGATCCATCGGGTTCAGGTGATTCGCCTCAGATCCGCCCGATGCTGATGAGAAGTGTGGATGAGTGTATCCATGTAGAGATCGTTCGTTGTCAATAAACGTTGCGCGTTATTTGGGCGTCTTCATCTTGCGTCAGCCCCACTTTCCGAGTAGGGATTGAAGACGAGGAGTTTGGGGTCGAGTAGCCACAAGCAGTCGGGGCGCACCTGGCGCCCCCGCCGAACTTAGACGCGAGGCGTACTGGGAGGATGGATGGTACGGATTCTCTGAATCGGTCAAGATCTATGGAACCGTTCTTTTTCGGCCCAACGCAACACCGCCTTTTCGGCGTGTATCACCCGCCAAAGGCCGCCGTCGAGCGCCCCGTCGGCGTGGTGCTCTGCCACGCCTTCGGTCAGGAGTACATTCGCCGCCACCGCGCACTGAGGCAGTTGGCGGTGATTCTGGCCGGCGAAGGCTTTCACACGCTACGGTTTGATCTTCGCGGCTGCGGCGATTCGTCCGGCTGTCGCACAGAGGGGACGCTGGCCGACTGGGTGGGCGACATTGGCGTGGCCGTCGAGGAGCTGTTCAGCGGAAGCGGCGCAGAGCGAATGTGCCTGATCGGCGTGCGTCTCGGGGCGAGCCTGGCGCTGCGGTTCTCCGCCGAACAGGGTGATGTCGACAAGCTGGTGCTGTGGGATCCTATTGTGGAGGGCAAGGCTTACGTCGAGGAGTTGGCCGTCCAGCATGCGGTGTGGCTGCGCGGCTCGTTTGCGCGTCCGCAGATGGATGGCCAGGGTCGAGCGATGACCGAACGGCTCGGTTTCCCGCTTAGCGATGCATTGATCGCCGAGCTGACCGAACTTGACTTTCGCTCGGTGGCGCAGAAACCGGCCCGCCACGTCCTTGTGGTTGACAGCGGCCCAGAGCCGGCGGCGCAACCTTTGGTAGATGCGCTGCGCGCGCGTGACTGCCGCGTTGAACATCAGCACATGCCGTCCCTCGGCGACTCGATCAAGGCGACCGGGGGGCAGGGCGACGTCGACGAAAACCTCGTACCGGTCGATGTGCTTCAGCGAATGACAACCTGGCTAACCGAGGGCGAATCTTGAGTGACCACGTCGCACTATTCGGCGATCGCAATGCGCTTGTGGGCATCCGCTCGGATCCGGTGGACGTGTCCGGCCCAGACCGGCCTGCGGTCGTGCTTCTCAACGCCGGCTTGGTGCATCGGGTAGGCCCGAACCGAGTGCACGTCAAGCTGTCGCGACGGCTCGCGGCGGCGGGACACGTGGTGTTGCGTTTCGACTTGTCGGGCTTGGGGGATAGCCCGACGCGCACCGACGCTGTCCCGTTCGCCGAATACGCCATCCAGGAGACGCGACAGGCACTGGACTATCTCGAAGACACCAGTAAAATGCGCCGAATCGTACTGATCGGTATTTGTTCCGGAGCGGACGTCGCCTTCAGCACCGCGGCGGTAGATTCCCGTGTGGTCGGCGTCGTCATGATCAACGGCAGCGGCGACCTGTCGGTGCCGGTGGGCACAACACAGGAATTGGCCGTAGCCCATACCTATGCCCGTTATTACCATAGCCGGCT
>JADFIX010000788.1 GCA_022566435.1 Planctomycetota bacterium | reverse complement strand
CACGCGGCCCCGCGCACGTGATCGGGCCGCTTGACCGTCCACATTCGCTCGCCCGTTTCTAAATTCCACATCGCAAGATGTTGCCAGCCGAACCGGAGTAGCCGTTTGCCGTCCGGTGACACACGCATTCCTACAGGCGTATCCCGAAGACGTGACATATTGGTGTAGGGCCAATTCGAATCGCTCGTGACGATCGGCTTGAATGTTGCCGAGTCGCAAATCTCCAGGCTGTTGTTTCTGCCGGTGAAAACTAACGACTTCGAATCCGGTGAAAGCTCCAAGAGATTATTGGAACTGTTTCCAGCTTGAAGCTCGCGCAATGGCTTCCCCGTTTCCGCATCTCGGGCAACGAGGAATGTGGAATCGTCGTTTTGTTTCCAGCCCAGGTTGAACAACTCGGAGCTGTCGGCGGAAAAACATGGGCGAATGGGTTGCAGAATCGAGCGACTGCTTTGCTCTTCCGGCGTATCGTACCAAAGCTTTTGCCGACCAAGCACGGCGTAAACGCCGATCGATCGGCGCGTGCAAATCGCAAGCAGTCTCCCGTCGGCCGAGACGGCCAGTCCAACGGGCGACTCGGCTGGCTCGAGCCGAATCCCCCGTCGTATCAGCTCGCCTTCCGGGGAGAGAAAAATGACCGTGCCGCGTGTTTCAGCAACGACGAGGTAGCTGCTGTCTGGCGCCCATGCGAGCGCCTCGATGCGGCGATCCTGACGGCCGTACTCTTGTTCAAAGTTGGCGCAGTTGAAGACTCGCACAATCGACTTGTTGCCGCGCCGTGTGTTAAAGCCAACTGCCAAGAACTTTCCATCGGGAGAGAATACGAGCGCCTGAGCCCGCACGTCACCGGACTTGGGACCCGCAAACAGCACATCGAGTGTAGGCCAATCGTAGATTCGTGGTTGGTTGTTGTGGCTGATGGTGGCGAGTTTCGTGCCGTCGGGCGACATCGCGATCATTTGGCTCATCGTGAGCTGCGGGGAGAATCGTCGGAGCATATTCTGCGATTCGACATCCCATGCAAAAAAGCCGTTGCTCGATGTGATCAGCGTACGTCCTCCATCTGCCCATTGCACTCCCTTTAAGGAGGTCGCATGCTGAAAGGGTTGGCGATCTAAGACGAGATCGACGCGCGCCAAGTCTGGCCAAACGGCAAGTTTGCCCGCCGAAAACTCGGCAGGGAGGGAATCCGCCGGTTCTGCTCCCTCAATTCCATTTCCCAGAACTGCAATCGCCGCTTGGCTCAATACAATCAACATGGCCAACGTTTTCATCGCCAACTCCTTGGATGGTCGTGGTCAAGTTGGGAGCGATTCTACCACAGATTACTAGAGCGCGTTTCACTTCAGTGTAGCGTCTCTTCGTCAAGAATCACTTAGACAAACAACGCCACAGACGCCAAATGTCCGTGCGACTCGCACGAGCTCCTTGGTCCAAAGCTGTATTTGTGTAGTGGGTCTTTTGCGTTTCAGAAGCCCGGCTTCTCGCAGAAGCCGGGCTTCTCTTCAATTTGCATCCATTTACTACCGTTCGGTGATGGGCAAAGATGTTGAGACAACGACAAACGAAACGGGAGAAAATACATGATCAATGTTGGCATCGCCGGGATCGGCTTCATGGGGTGGATTCACTGGTTGGCGTATCAAAAGGTACCAGCGGCCAAGGTATCGGCGATTTGGAGCCGCGATGAGAAGAAGCGGAGAGGCGATTGGACCGGTATCAAAGGCAACTTCGGACCCGAGGGGACACAAGTTGACCTGACCGGCATTGCCGCCCACGCAGAACTGGATCAGTTGCTTGCGGATCAAAACGTTGATCTGGTCGATCTGTGCCTGCCACCACACATGCATGTCGAAACATGTCTCAAGTCTTTGGAGGCTGGCAAACATGTGCTGGTGGAAAAGCCGCTGGCCTTGACCACAAAAGACTGCGACCGCATCGTTGGCGCGGCCGACTCCGCCGGTAAGCAGGTCTTCGTCGGCCACGTGTTGCCTTTTTTCCCCGAGTACGCACACGCCCGTAAGCTGATCGACGACGGATCGCACGGCAACGTTCTTGGGGGCACCTTCAAACGCGTCATTTCTGACCCGTCAAGTCAGTGGCTTCCAGATTTCTTCGACCCGGATCGTATTGGGGGGCCAATGGTGGATTTGCACGTGCACGACGCACATCTGATTCGTTTGCTGTTCGGCATGCCGACGGAAGTCGTCGCGAACGGCCGTCTCCGCGGGGACGTTGTCGAGTATTGCCAGTCCCTGTTTCGGTTTGATGATCCACAGTTGACGGTCTGTGCGGTTTGCGGAGTCATCAACCAGCAAGGGCGCTCGTTTACGCACGGTTTTGAAATCCACCTAGAGGGCGCGACTCTGCAATTTGAATTCGCCGTGTTTGCTGACGGAAGCACGGATGTCATGCCGTTGAAAGTGCTAACCGACGATGGCCAAGTCGTTCGTCCGGATCTGGGCGACGGCGATCCCGTGAATGGTTTTGTTGCGGAAATCGAGGAGGTCGTTCGCTGCGTCGAATCCGGCAATCCATCGCAGATTCTTGGCGGCGATCTGGCTCGCGACGCGATTCTTCTCTGCCACAAGCAAACCGAATCGGTGAAGCAGGCCAAGCCAATTTCTGTCTAGACTGGCGAGCGGCCGGCGTTAACCGGCCGCTTTGGTCGATGATTCTAGGACCCTCAGCGCTGTGGCCGGTCTCCCGACCGAGCCACCTGGCTTGCCCGAAGGTCTCCACAGTCGTAGAAGCACTTCGTCGGCGTCGGCTGACCCGCTCCGACCGCACAGGTGATGCCGATTCCTTATCTAAGGAGGCACTGAAAATCAGGTTCGGTATCTTCGGGAGGGCGAGGCTCCCGCCG
>JADFIX010000016.1 GCA_022566435.1 Planctomycetota bacterium | reverse complement strand
GGTAGAAAATCGATCGCAAGCACGACCGGACCGTCCCCCTCGATCCCGTCTGTGGCCGTCCCATCTTGCGGATCATAGACGTACACCGGGTTTCCGGGATCAGTCGTGCGAATGGTGCAGGCGAGCGATCCATCGATATCGCATGTGATGTCGCCTATCACTCGAAGTCGCGCCGGCCGTGGCGCAGCGTACAAGTCTTGGAACTGGCTGCGAGTAATCAGGCAGGGGTATTTCCGTTCCCAGTAAATGCAGTTCATGAGTATCGTCAGGTACGGCACATGCCGGATGAAGTCCGCCTGGTAGCGATCGGGGTGATCGTAGTACTCCTGTAGATCGAACGCCGCCGCGTCATCGCGCGTTCGCACAAGATGCTCCTCCCGAAAGACGACCTTGAGGCACGACTTGGCGTCGAATGTGAGAGACGGCAAGTCCGCCGGTGCGACCTCGCGCACCGGGAGGAGGTCGTATATCTCTTGCGCACCCTTCGACACCTGTCCGTCGCCGGCGAAACCACAAACGAACGGTCCCATGGCATCGGGCAGCCCGTTTTCCTTGATGTCATCACCGGCCCGAATGATCGCTTGCTCGGCGCGGTCGAGGGTCTTGTAGGCGTGGGCGGGCTTGAGCCCTGCAAAGGGCGTATCAATACCCTCGTACCGTAGGCGACGGCCGAGCGCCCATAGCGAATCAATCATGCCTGCCAGTCCGGCAAATCGCCCGAAGAAGACGGCGCGTCGCCCCTTGTCGTCGGCGATTCGCTCGTAATCTATGAGTTGACAGCCAAGGTTCATCAACTGCCTCAAGGCCGGCATGTTGGCTGCCTGGCCCTTGATCGTATGCGAGAAGTACATATAGGTCTTGCCGGCCTCCAGCTTGTCCGGAGGGATTTCTTTGACGCCCATGATGATGGGGCACTGCGAGAGGTCGTCATTCAAATCGGCGCCGGCCGCACGGTATTGATCTTCGGAGAAGGCGCGTGTCGCGGAGGATTGTACGGAAAACCGAAGACCGCTTTCACCGGCGAGCTTGCGGACGTCGTCGGGCACGAGCGGAACCCGCGCCTCCCACTTGCTCTTATCTTCTCGCCTGATGCCGATTCGATTCATCCTGGCCACCTGACTGCGCTAGACTTTGCCGTGCGGGGTGCTGGCGGCGCGGGTGCCGTCGGGAAGTTCGGCGAATGCGTAATCGTTGAAGATGTTGGGTGCTTCGCGTTGGAGGATTTCCAACACCTGGGCTGCCACCATGCGAATTTCCGTCTCGGCGTGTTCGCTGCAGCGCAGCTCGACGAAGTGCCGCAGTGCGCGGGCGTTGGCGGTGACGAAAATCTTCGTCTCCGTCGCGTTGGGCAGAACGGACCGCGCCGCCTGGCGGGCCATCTTGCGACGTTGCGTCTTTTGCTCGATGTCCGAGAACTTGGCCTGCAAGCCGTCGACCAACTTGATGTAGGCCTCCTGAGCGTGTTGAACCGCAGACTGCCAGACTTCGTGGAGTTTGGGGTCGTCGGCAATACAGTCCGGCTCAACGAAGTCGGCCACCGACTCATCGACGTACCGTTGCGAGAGCTGTGAATAGCCGAATCCCGCCCGATGGCGGACGAGTTCGTGCGTGAAAGATCGCGACACGCCGGTGAAAATGAAATTCCACACGGCATGTTCCAAGACGCTGCCGTGGCCCACTTCTTTGATATGTCCCAAGTAGGTCTTGTTGCCGCCCGGTCGCGGCTTGGCGAAGCTCATGTAGCAAAGCCTACCGGCGAATTCAGGTAGTTCGTCCCCGGCTGTGGAGGCATCCGTTGTCCAGTTCGAGACACCGTGATCGTCCAGAAATTGTTGAATCTGCCCTTCGTCGAGCTGCTGTCGGCCGACAAGGTAGACGGTAGGGCGGCGAATGATTTTCATGCAGCAATCCTCTCCGTTCGTTTGCGAGTCGCGTTCATCCACCCGACGGGGATGCCTCCGATGGTGTTGATTCCCTTGATCCCTCGCGATGCCGAGCCGAGCCGCGGGCTTTAGCCTGCGAGGATCCGCGAAGGCTGAAGCCTTCGGCTCAGTTAGCCTGCGCGGATCCGCGAAGGCGCGGCAAAGCCCCATGGCGGCAGCCTTCGGCTCAGGTCGAGAGCGTTGGAACTCAAACACCGTGCGACGATGTATATATCGTCGCTGGTCGTGCGTTGCAAACGGTCGACCCGGACGCTAGACTTTGCGCGGATATCAGCCGCGTTTAGACGGGTACGCGGCGGTCCCCATCGAGCATCGAACGTCCGAATGAATAGTAGCGCCAAACCGAACACCAGCCAAGATACCTCAGCGGCGCCACATCGCGATTGGCCGGCCCATGCGAAGCGTGTGCTGATCATCGGGCTCGATGGGGCGACGTTTGACGTGCTCAACCCGCTGATGGCGGAGGGAAGAATGCCGCGTCTGAAACAGGCGGTGGCATCGGGGGTCGCGGGCGTGTTACATTCGACGACCCCGCCGATTACGCCTGCGGCGTGGACGACGTTTTTGACCGGCAAGCAGCCGGGCACGCATGGGATCATCGACTTCGAGCGGTATGACATCCCCACGGACAAGCTGGTGATGAACAGCACACGGTGTCTCTACCACGTCCGCAATCTCTGGCAGATTCTATCGGACAAGGGGTTCAAGGTAGGCAGCATCAACGTGCCCATGACCTTTCCACCTGTTCCGGTGAACGGTTTTATCGTCAGTGGTTTCGAGACGCCGGGACCCGATTCTGATTTCGTCTATCCCAAGAGTCTGCGTCGCGAAATTCTGGCGCGATGGCCCGATCCGACGCTGCGCAAAAACTGGCGTCGAAAGGCATTCGGCGGAACCCAGCTCTTCGAGAACAACGTCAAGTACATGTCCCAAAGCTTTCGGCAAGGTGCCGAGATGACGATCACGCTCGGTGACAAAATGGGCTGGGACGTGCTGATGGTGGTATTCAAGCTCGTGGACAACCTGCAGCACAAAGCCTGGAAGTATATCGACCCACGGTGGTGCGATCGCCATCCTGCGCGGCGAGACATCGCCAAGGCGTGCTTTACGGAAGCGGACTGCGCCGTCGGCAGACTCCTGGACTATGCGGCTGCCCACGACGCGACGGTTCTCATCGTTTCCGATCACGGTCATGGAAGTTTGGAAGGGAAAATCCAACCGAATCGACTCTTGAAGCAGTGGGGCTACCTGAAGCTTCGCGGAGGCGGGTCGCAGGGGGTGACGAGAGGGCGACTTGTACTCGATCGACTACTCGGCGGAAAGAGAGTGAAGCGGGTGGACAGCGTCTCGCGTGATTTGGCCGTGGATTTCAGCAAAACACGGGCTTGTGTCATGCATGCCGGGATGGCGGGCTTCCTCTATCTCAATCTCGCCGGTCGCCAGCCGGCGGGAATCGTACCCAAAGAAGAATACGAATCGTTGCGGGATGAATTGCGCGATCGCTTCTTGGGCGCGGCGTGTCGCGTGACTGATCCGCAGGGCCGGACCATTCAGCTTTTCGCGGAGGCCCACAAGCCGGAGGAACTTTACGGCTGTTCGCGAGCCGACCAGCCCTGGCTGCCTGATCTGATTCTGATTCCGCACGATGGGTTGGCGGTGATACGAAAGATTCGCGGGCGACGCGCGGCGCGCTGGCTTGGGTACGGGCGCATCGAGGGCACGCACCGCCCGCAGGGCGTGTTCGTCGCGACCGGACCCGGCATTGCGCAAGGTCGGGAAGTTTCGTGCCACCTTGTGGATTGCGCGCCGACCGTCCTCGCGCTGCTCGGACTACGGATTCCGGAAGACATGGAGGGACGGGTCGTCAAGGAAATTTTCGAGCGTCCGCCGACCGTCGAGCGAGAAACGGCGCAGTCGGTCGTCTCCCAGCCGAGCGAGGGAGAAGTCTATTCCAGTGTCGAACTCGATCAGATTACCGAGCGTCTGTCGGACCTTGGCTATCTGGAGTGATCCCGGGCAGTTTCAACTTGGTCTCCGCGGGTCGAGGTTCGTTACGCTTCTGCCAGTAGTAGTCCGCCAGCTTGTCCCAGAAATTGATCTCCCGCATGTAGAGAACGCCCACTTTTCGTCCGTAGATGAAACTCGACGGCGTGCTGCGCACTCCCAATCTTCGGGCCTCGGCGATATCCTCTGCGATTCTTTGATCGACTTCCGCTGAGTTCATGGCTGCCACAAAGGCATCATGATCGACGCCGACAACCTCGGCGACAGCCGTCGTGTCGATTTTGCCCTGCTTCAGGGTCTGCTGGTTTTCGTAGAGATAGTCGTGCACATCCCAAAAGGCTTCGTTTCCTTCGAGCTGTCGTGCCGCTTCGGCCATCCGGGCGGCGGCGCAGGCGTTGGGGTGCATGGATTTGGCGGAGTAACTGTTGCAAGCTCTGTCGAGGGGGTAATACTTGAAAACGACGGCCAAGGCGCCGCCGAATAGCTGCTGCGCATCGGTTTCCAAAAAGTTCGCCAGATTTCGGCATTCGGGGCACTCGAAATCGCTGAAGAGGATGACTTTCAACGGCTCGAGGCGCGATCTTCCGAGTTTGCGATAGGGGTCGTCACGGCGCCGCTCGACTTGCTGGACCGTACCGCTAAGAAACTTGGTGAGCAGGAGCTGCCCATCCTGCTGGATTTTCTTGATCTCCGACATGCAACGGGTGAAGTTCGCCTCCAAACGCGACCGTGTTTTTTCCGCACGCGTGCGACCATATTGACGATCAATACCGAACAGTACGAAGAATGCGGCTACGGAAGTGATCAGACACACGCGCCATGTCGGATGAAACGATTCTGCAAGCCGCGACGCGGATTCAGTGTCACTCGCCGGCTTGCCATCAACAGCTTCCGATTTGCGTCGCCACATCAGCACAAGGCAAGCGGCTACTAGTATGTTCAGCCCGTGCGTGGCAAGGCACCAAGGACACCACGCGTCGAGCTGCGTGAACATGATGTACGTGAAGAAAACGGAGCCGACGAGACCGAAAAGCATGAGTATGGTCGGAATCAATAGGATCCATCGCCTCCGACCACCGGGGCGACCGATGCCGACAAACCACACGGTCAGTAGGGCGTAATAAGCGGTGCCGAGAAACGCGACCGGAATGCGGGGCTTGTTCGGCGAATCGCCCTCGGCGAGAGGAGGCCAATAGCTCCAGGGACTCGCTAACACCGCTGCGCAATTTGAGCCACCTGGCGCGTCGACCTCCGCCGAGCAGCCCGCCTCGAACCACGCGGGACCCGGTTTCCCGGTGATGTGTTTGTCCAGCAAGTGATGACAGATGACCACGGCGGCCAGTGCGAAGACGATTGCCGTCATCTGAAGGGCCCAGCTTTTGGTCATACCGCGATATCCTGTAACAGGTGACGTCGTCGCCGATCCCGCCATTATGCATGGTTGGACGGGCGCCGCCATTCGCCCGCAGGCTATATTTTTGTCACTTGTTTGACCGCTGACTCTCCGTCTCCGGCGCCAGATGCCATTCCCAGACGGTGCCGTCTTCCGGGTGATCGAGCGTCGTGACATGGCGAAAACCTAGCTTCTCGAGAATTCTGTGCGAGGCGTTTCGCTCCGGAAGCGTCTGGGCTGCGACCAAGACAGACGGCCGGTTTTGCCGTGCCATGACAACGAGCTGGGCTGCCATCGCAGTGGCAAGACCGCTACCCTCATGTCCCGGAAACGTGAAGTACGCAATCTCCACTCGGCCATCGCGTGGTGGGGACTTGAAGGCGCACGTGCCGACGGGTGTTGCGTTTGCCAGTGCAAGGTAGCCAACCCACGGTTCCTCGAAACCTACGCTTTCATAGAGCTTGCTCGTTGCGCGGAGTACTTCGAGGGCGACATGGGGCAGCGGTTCGAGGTAGGACCGTGGTGTGCCGTCGCGCTCGATGGTAATGAGAGAAACGGTGTTGCCCATATTCTCGGACACCTAACTCTTGAAATCGGCCCCCATGCGTTGAGACCAAGCGTCTATTTTCGTCGTGCCGCGCGGCGTTTCCTTGGAATCGTTTTCTTCGTGGCGCCTTTATTCTTCCCGGACTTGCGGGGTTTCTTTGCCCCGGTGGAGACGCCTTTCTTGGACGACTTTTTGCTACGCTTGGATTTGACCAGTTTACTTTTGGCGCGGCGTTTGTCGCGTTTCTTGTTCGCCGTTTCATCCGGCGCGTTAAAGAGAAAACTCAAGAGATTGTCAATGTGATCGATAAAAACGAAGTTGATCGAATCGCGAATGTCCTCGGGAATCTCGGCGGTGTCCGGTTCGTTTCGGGCGGGCATGATTATTGTTTCGAGCCCCGCACGATGGGCACCGAGGAGCTTCTCGCGAATGCCGCCGACGGGTAGAACTCGTCCGCTGAGCGTGATTTCACCCGTCATGCCGATTTTCGAATCGATCGGCTGCTCGGTCAGTGTGGATGTCATGGCGGCGAGCATGGCCACGCCAGCGGATGGACCGTCTTTCGGGATGGCGCCTGCGGGCACGTGTACGTGGTAGTCGAACGATCGGAAGTCACCGGGCTTGACGTCCCACACACCCATTCGGGAGCGAATGATCGAGGTTGCGGCGAGTGCGGACTCGCGCATGACGTCGCCGAGTTGCCCGGTCAGCGTGAGTTGCCCGTTGCCGGGCATCTTTGTCGCCTCGATAAAAAGAATCTCGCCACCGACGGGGGTATAGGCCAATCCCGTGGCGATGCCCGGTATATTGCTAGACGCGACGACTTCGGACTCAAAGTCTTTCGGTCCCAGGGCGGTACGGACATCCTCGACGGTGATGTCGATGTTTGACGTTTCCTTTCGCACCACCGAGGCGGCGCGAGCGCGACATACCGCGCCGATTTTCTGTTCCAGCCACCGGACTCCCGCCTCCCGCGTATAGTCTTCGATGATGAGTGCCAAAATCTCGTCATTTATGGCGATTCGTTCGTCGGATAGTCCGTTTTCCTTGATTTGTCGCGGAAGCAGATAATGACGAGCGATCTGGAGTTTCTCCCGGCGCGTGTAGCTGTCGAGTTCTATGATCTCCATCCGATCACGAAGCGCGGGCGCGATGGCGCCCATGTAGTTCGCGGTCGTCACAAAGAAGACTCTTGACAGGTCGAAGGGTACGTTCAGGTAATGGTCGACAAACTCCTCGTTTTGTGCGGGGTCGAGAACTTCGAGCAGGGCCGACATCGGATCACCGCGTCCATCCCGTCCGATCTTGTCTACCTCGTCCAACATAAACAGCGGATTGTGGGTGCCCGCGCGTCGTAATTCGCGAATGATTCGACCGGGCATCGCCCCAATGTACGTGCGGCGGTGTCCACGAATGGCGGCCTCGTCGTGTGTCCCTCCGAGTGAGACGCGGATGAATTTCCGCCCCATGGCGCGGGCGATGCTTTGCCCGAGTGATGTTTTTCCGACTCCTGGCGGTCCGGTGAAACAGAGAATCGCTCCTCGCGAGTCCTTCTTGAGTGTTCTGACGGCGAGGTACTCGAGAATCCGTTTTTTGATCTTGTCGAGTCCGTAGTGATCTTCGTCGAGAATGCCCGCCGCGCGCTCGATATCGAGGCTATCTTCCGTGGAAACCGCCCAGGGCAGATCGGTCATGCACTCCACATAGTCGAGGGCGACCCCGTACTCCGGCGAAGTCACCGGAATGTGGCTCATCCGTTCGACTTCCTTAAAGATCTCTTTTTCGATTTTCCGGGGCATCGAAGCCTTTTTGATTCTTTCTCGAAGATCCGTCTGCGTTTCCGTACGGGCATCCGTTTGCCCGAGTTCGGACTGGATGACCTTCATTTGCTCGCGAAGGTAGTATTCTCTTTGCGTCTTCCCGAGTTGCCCTTTGACTTCCCGCTGAATCTTGTCGGACATCTCGGTGACTTCGAGCTGGGCCGCGACGGCCAAGTTGATCTTTCGCAAGCGGTCGGTGACGTCGAACGTTTCCAAGAGTTCCTGTTTGTGGATGAGACCGAGCGGTAGATTAGATGCGAGAAAATCGGCGAGACCCCCGGGTGATTGAATGCTACTGAGTACTTCGCGCGCCTCCTGCGGGATGTTCGGTGATAGTTCAATAATCCGATCGGCGGACGTGCGAATAATGTGGATCAACGCCTGCTGTTCGGTCGTCTTTTCTTCGGAATCGGTATAGGCGTGGACCGTCGCCTCGAGGTAGTCGCTTTCGCGGATGATCGCCTCCACCCCGACGCGACGAAGCCCATGGATGACGATCGACTCCGTGCCATCAGGCATGCGGAGCATCTTCAGAATGATACAGGCGGTGCCGATGCGATAAATGTCTTCGAGCTTGGGATATTCGGTGTCCGCGGATCGTTGTGCCACGGCGACGATCATACGTGAGCCGCCGAGCGCAAGATCAAGCACGCGCTTCGATTTGTCGCGGCTGATCTGAAGCGGCATGACGGTGCCGGGGAATGCGACCGTATCGCGAATGGGAAGAAGAGGCAGTCGCTCCGGAATTACCGGCATGTTCGAGTCAGGTCCCTCATCCATACCGGCGCCGACGTTGACCGCGCCGCCTTCTTCGGCCGGGTCGCTCGCGATATCCGTCCGAGCAGATTCCGAGTCGTTTATTGCATCTGCCATAGGTCGTCCTAGCCGGATTCGCCGGTTCGAGGAATCGTTATCCAGAGAAGACCGTTCTTGTATAAGGCTGTCATTCCATCCATTTGGGCATCATTCGGGACAGGCAATTTGCGCTGAAACCGCCCCGAATCGATTTCCATGAGGGCCACGCCGACTTCTGCGTCGCCGGCCGGTATGACCGGTTTTTGGCGTTGGCCGCGAATGCACAAGCGACCGCCGTCCACGCGAAGATCAATGTCCTCGCGGTGCATCCCGGCGAGTTCTACACAGATGTGATAGCTGCTAGATGTTTCATAGAGGTTGACCGAGGGCTGAAACATGTCAGGGGCGGACGATCGGAAGTAATTGCGACCCTGCATTTCGTCGAGCATGGTGCGCATGTGTTCGCCAAGTTTGCTGAAATTGCTTCCCCAGGCGTGCGTTTGTTGAGTCATGGGACGTCTCTCCGGGGGACCGTGTGTCGATACCGACGATTGCATGAACTGTACCAGGGCGTCGGCAGGCCTTCAATCCCGCCGAGATTTCGAAAGTGAAGGCGATCCATGCCGGGTGTGCGGGTTTTTACTTGTCAGCGGGAATCCACCCGTATATGCTCTAGGACGTGTTGTGGTTCCCGAATTCGGGATCATGGATCAGAATCTCGATGGGGCACCGGGCCGGGTTTGAATTCCCCGCCGCCGAGACCACTGGTTGCGGTCGCACATGGGCTTCGACTTCGGTATGGAAGAACGAAAAAAAATCACGATTAGCACGTTACGCGGACGAAAGCGGGAATCGCAGAAAATCTCCATGCTGACGTGTTACGATTATGCGACTGCGCGGCTGATGGAGGACGCTCGGGTCGACTCACTCCTGGTGGGCGATACGTACGGCGAAGTTTGCCTGGGGTACTCCACGACACTTCCCGTGACCATCGATCACATGGTGACCCTTGCCGAGGCCGTGCGGCGTGGTGCGCCGTGCGCGTACCTCGTGGGCGACATGCCCTATCTTACCTTTCAGATATCCGCGCAGGAAGCGATTCGCAACGCCGGTCTCTTCATGGCGAAGGGAGGGTGCGATTGCATCAAAGTCGAGGTGGATCGTCGACTGGTCAAAACGGTGGAGGCGATGGCGACGGCCACGATCCCGGTCATGGCCCATTTGGGGTTAAAACCCCAGTCGATCCAGAGTCTCGGCGGGTATCGAACGCAGGGAAAACAATCCGGAGAAGCGCTCGGAATCATCGAAGACGCCAAGATGATGGTGGAGGCCGGTGCGATAGCACTACTGCTTGAGGCCGTCCCGAATGAGGTCGCCCAGATCATTACGGCGTCGACAGACGTACCCGTGATCGGTATCGCATCCGGTCCGCATTGTGACGGGCAGGTTGTCGTGCTACATGATATGCTCGGATTCGGCGGGGGGGCACCCACCTCGGTCCGTCAAGCAATACCTTCAACTTCATGATATGCTTATCGAAGCGTTCCGCGCCTACAGGGAAGACGTCGCGGAGGGTCGATTCCCCACGGAAGGCAATAGCGTCGGGTTGGATTCAAAGGAGCTGCGCGAGCTGCGAACGATACTGGAAAAACCAACGACTTGACTGGTTCAATTTCGTCCTCGGTTCTGCTAGAATACCCAGACTGGAATTCGGGCACGGCGCCCGAAGACTCGGCGCACTAATGAACACGGCGCGGTCCGCTGCCTTCAGTCGGGCGTCGCTTAGGCGGTATAGAATCCCATGCTCATCCGGATGGTGCTCGCCCGAATCGTCATTGTCGACAGTGACGAAGACAAAATGTCGATGATCGTGCTCCGCGAGATCGACGGCGAGCGTGCATTTCCCATCCTCATCGGTGTACACGAAGCATACGCCATCGATCGCCGGACGAAAGGAATCGGTGTGCCGAGGCCGATGACCCACGACTTGATCGGCGGTATTCTCGGCAAGCTCGAGTGTCACTTGGAGCATATCGTCATTAGCGAGTTGCGTAATTCGACATTCTATGCCAAGCTGATCCTTCGACGGAACGGGGAGTTGATCGAGATCGACTCGCGGCCGTCCGACGCCATCGCGGTTGGCGCGGGTTCGGACGTGCCCATTTTTGTGGATGACGCCATCCTTAGAGAAGTTTGTTAAGTATTTACCTGATACGGGCAAAGCCGTATGAAGATTGAACACGAAACGACGATACCGCGAGCCATGCCGAACGCGCATGCCATCACCGGTCGCGCGGGTCACGACGCATCGACGGTTTCGCACGTCGCCTACGATACCTTGAAACGCCTTGCGTCCGGGGCGCCGCGATTTTTGGCGACGGCGCCCGGAAGGCTGGACGTGATGAGTGGGCTGGCGGACTTCAGCGGCGCGCTGGTGCTCCAAATGCCGCTCGCCGAGCATGTCTGCCTAGCGGCTCAGGCCAGGCAGGACGGCATGGTGACCGTGGCCACGGTGCCCGAAAGTGACGGCCCCGAGTGGCTGCGGCAGATGTCCGTCGACAGTCTCGTAGAAGCGTCCCGAATCTCCGCGCAGGACTCGCCATTTGCGCAGCTCTTTGCAGACGTGCGAGGAAACGATGGACACTGCGTACGGAGCGTGTGGGGCGTACTGATTGAGATGTTGCGAAGCAAAATCGTTGAGGGTCTGGGCGGCGGGTTGTCGCTGGTCGTCGGATCGACAATGGGCGATTTGCGCGACCTCGGAAAAGAAAGCGCTACCGCTGCGGCGACATTGGCCGCGGTGGCGCGAGTGATGAATAAGACGCCGGAGCCAATCGCCGCGGCCCAGGTATGTCACCGCGTCATCAACGATTGGCTCAAATTGCCGGTGGGCATGAGTGAAACGTTCTGCTCGTTAATCGGCGAGCCGCACACCGTGACGCAACTGCGATGTGATCCCTGTACGTTGGTCGGTGCCATGCGCTTGCCGAAGAGTCTGGCGTTGATCGGCGTTCATTGCGGTACGGTTGACCCGGAGTGGCGGCGTCGCTACGAGCGGGCGCGCACCGCGGCGTGCATGGGACGCGCGTTGATCGACCGCATCGTGAAACACGCGGGTGGAAATCACTCACTTGGGGATGGGGGCCTTGCCCGCGTTTCGGTGGCGGATTTCGTCGAGCGGTTTCGCGATCGTCTTCCGACGAAGTTGAAGGGCTCGGAATTTCACAGCCGCTTCGGCGAGACCGGTGATCCGCTGACGCGAATTGAGCCGGAGGTGGTCTACAAGATACGTTCGCGCACGGAGCACCATATTTACGAAAACGCGAGGGCGAACGATTTTGTCGAATGTTTGGCGCGGTGGATGCGCACGGGCGACGAAAGCGAACTAGGACGCGTGCGCGATTTGATGCACGCCTCGCACTGGAGCTACGGGCAACGTAGCGGCTTGGGAAGCGTCGAGACCGATTTGCTCACGAATCTACTGCGGCAACACGGGCGTGACGTTGGCATCGTCGGCAGCAGGATTTCCGGCCGAGGTTGCGGAGGTGTGGTCGCGGTCTTGCTGAAGGCAACCAAGGAGTCACACGACGCGCTTCATTCCGCGATCGTGGACTACGAACAAAAAACCGGAAAGTCGACGACATTGCTTCGGGGCTCATTGCCCGGTGCGCTCACCGCGGGGGTCCGGCAATTGTAGGCGTCGTCTTGGACTGTGGAGGCGGCGATCGGTTTCTCGATCAACTCACTCGAAAGAAACGGGCCAGCAACATTGCGGGGACGATCAACGCAGCCGGTAACGCGGCCGCGACGGGACCGTTGGCCATCCACACTAACGAAGCATCGAAAAAAAGCAGGCCGATCACCAACGCACCGACTGCCGCCTGTACCACCGCGGGTCGAGGGTCTTTAATGGCCCGATAACCACGCCGCACACTGACGGCCGCAAGAAGCGCCAAGAATACCAGTTGATCAATGTGCCTCGATCCAAATAGCGGATGGAGAAACGCCTGCCCGACAATGGCGGTCGTCAATCCGACAAGGGCGGCGATGAGCACCGGACTCTTGCTGACTCCGCTTTCGGCTCTCGCGAAGAGGGTGACCGATGAGATATAGAGCCAAACGAGGGCGGCCGGCAGAACGACGACCCATGTCGACGGCAGCGGATCCATCGCGCACAATCCAAGTGACAGATTCAACGCCCGACACAGGCCCATCGCTCCCGGCGCAAGAATCGTTTTTTTCAAAACCGTGTCATAAGAGACGATGGCGACGATGAGACTGGTGGCGACGCCACCGACGATTGGCGCAGTGATCCATGCCGCGGTCAGCCCGACGGCGAAGAGGAGACAGGCGAACCGCATGGCGTGACGGGCGTCGATTCGCCCTGAAGGAATGGGTCGTTCAGGACGGGATTCTCGATCGCGCTGCGCGTCGCACACATCGTTCAAGACGACCCCGGCCGCGTATAGGCAAACCGACACGACCATGAGGGGAACGATCGTGTCATATCGATGCATCGCTCCACCGGCCACGAGGAAGCCGGCCAGGGGATCGGCGGCGGCGGTGACGAGATTCGGCGGTCGGATCAACTCGAGGTAGGGGCGGATACGCATGATTAGGTTGGTAGATGCGGAGACAAAAAAGCCATGGCCTCACGACCCGCCGCGTCCGGATCATCGAGATAGGGATACAGTTCGACCGTGATCCAACCCTTATAACCCGAGTCGCGAACGGCGCCGAGCACTGCGGGAAAGTCGATCGCGCCGTGACCCGGGATGAGATGCTCATGCACTCGCGAGGCGGCAATGTCCTCGATGTCTGCGTCACTCAACCCCGCCGCCATCGGCGCCATCATCGGATCGGCGCGTCGGCCATCGCGGAAGTCCTTCATCTACTTCACCAGATACTGGACCTGCTGACCGGCCAGGTTCGGCCACAGCGGGTTCATGCTGATCCCCGCCGGGCCGTGGCAACCCGCGCAGACTGCGGCCTTCGCCTGGCCCGCGGCCACATCCGCCGCAGCCGCCGTTCCTGACATCACCAGCGCTGCCAACAGCACGACTCCGATCCTCACTGTCACAGGACTCCTCCTTCTGATGCATCGTGACCGAGCACTTGGATGCTGCGGTCCTCGGCGCGACCGATCGTCAACATATCCCAGAGCATCAGCACGACGCCACCGGTGAACAGGTAGCCGAACGCCTGCCGCCAGATCATCGCCTGGATGAACCACTCGTGGTTCTGCGCCTGGAAGTACGCGTACCAAGTCGAGCCACCCAGGGCGCGCTCGATGAAGCTCTGCTCGTAGCCGGCGATAAGCAGCGCCATCGTCATGCCGACCATGCCGGTGACCTGCAGGCTCAGCGCCCACTTCCACTTCCAGCTACCG
>JADFIX010000787.1 GCA_022566435.1 Planctomycetota bacterium | reverse complement strand
TAATGCGGTTAAGAACCATGTCGTTTAAGCCGCCACCGACAATCCCCATTTCCCGGACTTCCGTTTCCAGTAGTCGCACGAGGTCCGCAATAAGATTCCAATACGACAAACCGATGCTATCAGCACCGTTCCAATTAGGTTGCGTTTTCAGCCTCGTGTAGCGAATTCTCTCAGCCCCCAAAACGATGTATAGCAGTTTCGAGTTCTCAGAAAGGGCGTTCCAATCGGCTTTCGCTGACGTAGTCCCGTATGCCGTATTCCAGAAGTCCTGATAAAGATCAAGTGGTTGTTCCTGCTCGAACAGGTCGATCAGATTCCAATAACTGCGATCGAACAAATCAAACGTGAACACGTCCCAGTTGGCATGGCCGTAGGACTGTTCCGTTTCATGTTTCGCCAGCTCGAAATAGTGCATCGCCGCCGGAAAATCGTGGGATCGCAGAAAGGCAATGGCGACGTTGAAAGTCATCGCTCCCTTGTGAATTTCGAGGCCATGTTTGTTCTCGTAGTCGCGTGTGAGCTGATAACATTCGTAGAACATCGAGATGGCGAGTTGGTATTCTTCTTGGCTAATTGCAATCGCGGTCGCATTTGCGAGCGGAGCAAGAAGTACGTCGTCGTTGGCATGATCACGCCCGTTGGGCGGCCGCTGGTTAAGTCCTTCGCCTATCTCCATAACCACGCGGCCAGTTATGACATTGCGTGCCCCAATCATCATTTGCCAATGGGTAGGCTGTTGAGCTGGTTCCGGTGCGGCAACATCTTCGTTTCCCTCATCGACGTCTCTTTGCTCGTCATGCCCGGCGAGCCAAAGAAAGAACTGGCCGATTTTGGTAAAGAACGCTCGGATCATCAGAGCCCCAGTCCTTTCTTGCGTGCGAGCACGCCATCGACCCAGCGTTTTTCGTCGGTGGACTTGGGGTAGAGGGCGGAGAGGCATTGGGCAAGTTTCCAGAAGCGGGCGTCGGTGCCGGCTCCGTCTTCGACGAGGAAACGGCGGAGGGCTTCGCCGCGGCCGGAGGCGAACAGAATCATGCATTGATGCACGCGGTCGAGCACGGTTTCGCCGGCCTGGGGCTTGAGTTTGCCCGCGCCGGTCTCCGCTTCGGCTTCCAGATTGTCCAGTTCCTCGAACAATGAGCGCTGCTGGTCCTTTTTCTTCTTGCGTCCGCGCGAACTGGCGGCGGTGGCTTCGTCTTTGCCGAACAGATAGCGAGTTCGCTCGCTGCACGGTAGCAGGCGAGCTTTGTCGCCTTTGACCTCGACAATCGACTCGCTCTGTTCCAGGTGGATGCCGAGTCCCTGAGCGATCTTGCGAGCCGCGTCGTACTCCAGCGTGTAGCCCGTGCTGGCGGTGACTTTGTCGTCTGCCCCGTTTCCATTCGATTTGTCTTCACCGGCACCGAGTGTCCAGAGCCACATGGCGGTCAGACGGGCGTCGGGTTCCAAGCCGGCGGCGTCGGCATCCTTGAAGATCATTGACAGCGCTTCGGTCGAAACCGTGGCCCAGACCTGTTCCAGATACTCCCGTAGAGGAACGGCTTCTCCACTTGCCTTCTCGACGCGACTGTATCGACTGAAGATTTCCAGCGCCGGGCCGAGACAGGCAAAGATTGCATCTGCGCCGACAACCCCCTCGGCCGCCAGCCGCGGCATCCACTCGTGGATTCGCTTCGGAAGTTCGGAAAGGACGTCACGCCATTCGCCGACTTCTTCTCGGATTGAGCCCGATTCCGTCTCGCGCGGGCGACAAACGACATGAACCGATGAACCTAACGCGGCTGAACCTTGAGCGCGGAGACGGCTCGCGTTTTCGGTGTCGATGGGCCATGATGCCGTTGCTGTCCAGCCCGCGTCAATAACAGCCTGTAACATCGCCTCCCATGCGTCAGTTCCTTTATGAGCAAACACAAACACACCGATGCCGTCATGGGTTGTCTCCTCGCGACCGCGCGACAACGCTTCAGTCATCCGTTTCTCGAAATTGTCGCGAGTTTTGTGTGCATACTTCTTGTTTCGTTCCGCCAGCTGAACAATCTCATCGCGTTTTGGCGTCAAATCGTCTTCAGACAAGGAGGATGCGGAAACGCCGAGAGCTCGCTTTTGCCAGACATAGAAGAAGTCTGATAAATCCGCGTATGGAATCGCGTCGTAATATGGAGGGTCTGTGAATAGGAGGCTGGCACTTTCGTCGGGGAGTGGGTGTTTTGCGGCATCTGCTTGCTGTACTTGACCGGGAAGCCAATCAGAGCCGATCCCTTCAAGGGCGCTCGCGATGCCGTTGATTAAAACATTCCAGCTTCCACTTGAATCGCCAATCGGCACACCTTCTGCATAGTCCCACACTATCCCGATTGCTTGGCGTCCAAACAGTTGCCGAGGGCATTGGGCGATCGGCTCCCATCGGCAAAGCGAGTTACCAAGGTCCGTCTGCTTGCCCAAAGCAAGCGTGAGCAGTGTTCGGATTACATGTGCTAAAGCCGCGTCATCACCGAAATCTGCGTTTCTGATAGTCCGAGCGAATGTGATGTGCGACAACGCTTGCCTCGGTGAAAACAAATCGCCCCACGACAAAACACCCAATAGTTTGATGTTGAAGATACTACGAAGGTATGGCAACGTCTCATCGGGCAACCAGTTGATCCCGTCAATCGACTCTCCAAAACGCGATCGTATTTGAAGTCCAGCCTGCTGCACGAGTGCTTCATCCGACGCTTCAGGCAGGCGGTAATCGCGACCAGATTTTCCGTCACACCGACCGCAGTCGCGATCGAGCCCACGATGGCCAGCGCGGGAACGATCGCCAGGACGGCGAAGAAGCACAACGCGCTGGCCCGCAGCAGCAGCTGATCGCGCACGAAGCCCTCGCCCACCATCGAGAGG